>JANMWQ010000017.1:0-9512 GCA_031394085.1 Rhizobacter sp.
GGTCGCTCATGCCCAGGCCGTGGCGCCCGCCGATGCGGTTCGCTTCCAGCAGCAGCTCGACCGGGCTCGCGAATGTCATGCCGTTGAGCGCGACCGGCACGCCTTCTTCGAAGCGCACGCTGACCTCTTCGCGCTTGACCTCCACCTCGTCGCGCCAGAAGGCCACGCCCATGATCGGGGTGACGATCTTCATGCCGCTGCTCAAGTGCTCGAGGTCTTTGGCCTCGTGCGTGGCGCCGAGCATGTTCGAGTCGGTCGAGTAGGCTTTCTCGGCCGACATCTTGTACTTGAACCCGGCCGCGCTCATGAAGGCCGACATCTCGGCGCGGCCGCCCAACTCGTCGATGAACAGTTGATCGAGCCACGGTTTGTAGATCTTCAGCGACGGATTCGCGAGCAGGCCGTAACGATAGAAGCGCTCGATGTCGTTGCCCTTGTAGGTGCTGCCGTCGCCCCAGATGTTGACGTCGTCTTCACGCATCGCGCTGACCAGCATCGTGCCGGTGACGGCGCGGCCGAGCGGCGTGGTGTTGAAGTAGGTGATGCCGCCGGTCGAGATGTGGAAGGCGCCGCTCTGCAATGCCGCGATGCCTTCGGCGACGAGTTGCGCGCGGCAGTCGATCAGGCGCGCGGCTTCGGCGCCGTACTCCATCGCCTTGCGCGGGATCTCGTCGTAGTCGGTCTCGTCGGGCTGGCCGAGGTTGGCGGTGTACGCGTAGGGGATCGCGCCCTTGTTGCGCATCCAGTGCAGCGCGGCGCTGGTGTCGAGCCCCCCGGAAAAGGCGATGCCGACCTTCTGGCCGACGGGCACGTGCTGAAGAATGGTTGCCATGGGGAGGACTGAAGTGGGGTTCGACCAGGTGAGCCCGCGATTTTAGGTGCAAGGTGCTGCGGTGCCGGCCGATTCGCATGCATTTGCCACGATCGCCGAGGGCGCGCGCAGAAGCGCCTGCGTTAAGCTTGCCCGCCGTCCGGCATCCGCCCTGCGTGACCCTTCATGAGCGACGATTCGAACCTGCCGAAACCGCCCCTCGCCCGCATTGCGCCGACCGAGCACGACGCGCTGCCTGCGGGCACGCGCTTCGGCGAGTTCGAGATCATCCGCGTGCTCGGCGTCGGCGGCTTCGGCATCGTCTACCTTGCGCAAGACCATTCGCTCGAACGCCAGGTCGCGCTCAAGGAGTACATGCCGGCCGCGCTCGCCGCGCGTGGCGCCGGCGCGATGATCACGGTGCGTGCCAGTTCGTTCGCCGAGACCTACGCGGTCGGGCTGCGGTCGTTCGTCAACGAGGCGCGGCTGCTG
The DNA here is from genome assembly GCA_031394085.1 of Rhizobacter sp. Lineage (GTDB taxonomy): Bacteria > Pseudomonadota > Gammaproteobacteria > Burkholderiales > Burkholderiaceae_C > LMDS01. The sequence continues at coordinate 1,304 of JANMWQ010000017.1, forward strand.
GCGCGCTTCGATCACCCGTCGCTGGTCAAGGTGTACCGCTTCTGGGAAGACAACGGCACCGCCTACATGGTGATGTCGTACCTGCAGGGCCGCACCTTGCGCGATGCGCGCCGCGCGATGACCGAGCCGCCCGACGAAGCCTGGATTCGCAGCCTGCTCGCGCCCGTGCTCGACGCGCTCGAACTGCTGCACCGCGAAGGCGTGTTTCACCGCGACATCGCGCCCGACAACATCTTGCTGCCGCCCGAGGGCTCGCCGATCCTGCTCGACTTCGGTGCCGCGCGCCGCGTCATCGCCGACCGCACGCAGTCGCTCACCGCGATCCTCAAGCCCAGCTACGCGCCGATCGAGCAGTACGCCGAGATGACCGCGATGCGCCAGGGCCCGTGGACCGACATCTATGCGCTCGGCGCGGTGCTGCACTACCTGCTGTTCGGCGTGCCACCGGCGCCGGCGACCGCGCGTGCGGTGCAGCCCGAGCTCGACCAAGCCGAGCAGATCGAGCAGCGCGTCGTGCCCGGCGTGTCACCGCGCTTCATGAGCGTGGTCGCGTGGATGCTCGGCGTGCGCCCGCTCGAGCGGCCGCAAAACGTGGCCTCGCTGCGCGCTGCGCTCGACGGCGAGCTGCCGATCCCGTCGAGCGTGCGGCACGACGTGACCGTGCCGGGCGACACCGCGCTGATGCCGGTGGCATCGGCACCGGCGGCACCGATGCCGTTCGCGCCGACGCAGGCCGAGGCGGCTGACGAGCCGACGATGCGGGTCGAAGGCTCGGCGTATTCGGCCGAGACCCGGCTCGACACGGCGCACCAGCCGACAGCGCCCGGTGCACCGCCCGTTGTCGAGCCTGACGCATCGCGCTTGGGCCTGCCGGCCTACGCCCCCGGCGCGGCGCCAATGCGCTCGACGCCGCCCGGCACGCCGCCACCCGCCTATGTGCCACCGCCGCGGGCGCCGCGGTCGGCACCGGCACCCGATGCGGCCGATGCGCGCGATGCGCCCAGCGAGGCGCCGCAGCCAGCCCGGCACGGGCGGGTGGCGGCCGGCCTGATTGCCGCGGTCGTGGTCGCGGGCGGCGTGCTGTGGCAGTTCGTCGGCGTGATCAGCGGGCAGCGGCCGGTGGCGGTGCCGCTCGCGTCCGCGAGCGTCGCCCGGATCGCGGCAGTTGCGCCGCCGGGCGCTTACCCCGGCTCGGCAGTGGCCCAGGCGGCGAGCGTGCCGCAATGGGGCGCCGGCCCGCCGGTGCCGCTTGTTGTCGTGCCGGTCGCCGCCGCGGTCGGACCGGCTTCCAGGCTTGCCGATGCCTACGCCGGCGCCGCCTCGACCGGCAACCCCGCGCGGCCGAAGCCGAGCGCCGCCCACGGGACCGAGTTCGCGGACGAGACGCAGGTCGCAGCGCCGTACGACGAGTCGCGGCCACGCGCAGCGGCCGTGCGCGCGGCCCCGAATGCGTCGCCCAATCGCAATGAGCGCGTCGCATCGAGCGGGCCGACGACCGCGCGCGAGGCTTGCGGGGACCGCCGCTTCATCGCACTCGCGGTCTGCATCGATCGCGAATGCGAGCGCCCGCGCTTTCGCGAGGGCGCGGAGTGCGTCCGCGTGCTCGAAGTCAAGCGACGCCGCGCCGAGCGGTGAGCGCCACGAGGCGGTGATTGGGAAGTTCCGAGGTTGGATCGTCGTGCGCCCGGCCGACGCAGTAGAGCGTCAGGCCACGCAGCCGATCGTTGAGCTGGCGCGCGACCTCGATCCCCTCGCGCCCGTGCAGGATCGCGGTCGCGAGCGAAACGCGGTGGCTTCTCTGCGCTTCTTCTCTGCGTTTCGGCAAGCGCGCCCGTCACCTGCGGGACACCGGGTTCCCGCCGGTAGGACGCGGCTGCCGCCTGCGCTATACCTGCGGTCTCGCGGCATCGGCCGCCCTCCCGTGGAGCAAGCCATTGAGCCCGAACGCAGAACCGGCCGCCGCCGAGCGCCCTCACCACAAGATTTGGCCGAAGCGCATGCCGCGCGAACTCGCGGTGCCGAACACCACGCTGTGGTTCAACCTCGAGGTCGCGGCCGCGCGCTTTCCCGATAAAGCGGCCTATCTGTTCTTCGGCCAACCGCTGACCTATGCCGCGCTGAAAGCACAGGCCGAGGCGGTCGCGGGCTGGCTTCAGAGCGTGGGCGTGAAGACCGGCGAGCGGGTCGCGATCTTCATGCAGAACTGCCCCCAGTACGCCGCTGCGTTCTACGGCATCCTTCGCGCCAATTGCGTCGTCGTGCCGGTGAACCCGATGAATCGCGCCGAGGAGTTCAAGCATTTCATCACCGACCCGCAAACCCGGGTCGTGATCTGCACCGCCGACCTGGCCGCCATCGTCGCGAAGGCGAATGCCGAGCTGCCAGAGGCGCAGCATCTGTCGCAAGTGCTGGTCACGCGCTTCACCGACGCGATGCCGGCCGGCGACATCGACGCCGCCGATGCCCCGCCGCCGGCGATGAAAGCCTGGCTGCGCAGCGATCCCGAACTGCCGGCAGGTTATGCGTGCTGGAACGACGTGCTGGCGCGCCAACTCGCGCCCGGCCCGCTCACCTCGACCCCCGACGACCTCGCGCTGCTGCCCTACACCTCGGGCACCACCGGCCTGCCCAAAGGCTGCATGCACACGCACCGCACGCTGATGTCGAATTCGGTCGGCGGCGGCATCTGGGGCCACGCGAGCCCCGAGACCGTGAGCCTCGCGGTGGTGCCGATGTTCCACATCACCGGCATGCTCTACGGGTTGCTCGGCAACGTCTACATCGGCACCACCAGCGTGCTGCTGCCGCGCTGGGACCGCGAGCTCGCCGGCCGGATGATCTCGAAGTACCAGGTCACGCACTGGACCTGCATTCCCACGATGATCATCGACCTGTTCGGCAGCCCGAACTACAAGTCGTTCGACCTGACCAGCCTGGTCTACCTGAGCGGCGGCGGCGCGGCGATGCCGCAGGCCGTGGCCCAGCGACTGCTCGATGAGTTCAACCTGACCTTCGCCGAAGGCTACGGCCTGACCGAAACCGCTGCGCCGACGCACGCCAACCCGCCCGAGCGCGCCAAGCTGCAATGCCTGGGCATTCCGATCTTCGGTGTCGATTCGCGCGTGATCGATCCGGTCACGCTGAAAGAATTGGCGCCCGGCGAGGTCGGCGAAATCATCAGCCGCGGGCCGATGGTGTTCAAAGGCTACTGGGGCCACCCACAGGCGACCGAAGACGCGTTCGTCGAGCTCGACGGTCACACCTTCTTTCGCACTGGCGACCTCGGCCGCATGGACGACGAAGGCTACTTCTTCATGACCGATCGCCTGAAGCGAATGATCAACGCGAGCGGCTACAAGGTCTGGCCGGCCGAGGTCGAAATGCTGCTTTACAAGCACCCGGCGGTTCAAGAGGCCTGCATCATCTCGACGCGCGACGCCTACCGCGGCGAGACCGTCAAGGCCGTCGTCGTGCTGCGCGCCGAGGCGAAGGGCCACACCACCGCCGACGACATCACGAACTGGTCGCGCGAGAACATGGCCGCCTACAAGGTGCCCAAGCTGGTGCAGTTCGTCGACGCGCTGCCGAAGTCGGGTTCGGGCAAGGTGATGTGGCGGCTGCTGCAGGACGCGGAGGGCGAATCGGCGAAGCCGGTCGCATGAGCGACGCATTGCCGCCGCTGCCGCTGCCGGCAGGCATTCGCTCACGATTCATCGACAACCGGCACGGCTTGCATGTTCATTTTCTCGAAGCCGGCTTCGAGCGTGATGATCGGCCTGCGTTGCTGTTGCTGCACGGCTTTCCGGAGTTGGCCTACAGCTGGCGCAACGTGATGCTGCCGCTGGCGCGGGCGGGTTTTCACGTGATCGCGCCGGATCAGCGCGGCTACGGCCGCACGACCGGGTGGGATGCGGCTTACGACGGCGATCTCGCGTCGTTTCGGCTGCTGAACCTGGTCACCGATGCGCTCGGCCTGCTGGCGGCGCTCGGTCTGGACTCGGTCGCCGCCGTGATCGGCCACGACTTCGGCTCGCCTGTCGCCGCGCACTGCGCGCTGGCGCGGCCCGACGTGTTCCGCGCGGTCGCGCTGATGAGCGCGCCGTTCGCCGGGCCGCCCGCGCTCGCATCCGACGACCAAGCCACGACTGCGCCCGTGCCCGATCTGCACGCCGATCTGGCGCGGCTGCCGCGCCCGCGCAAGCACTACCAGTGGTACTACTCCACACGCGCCGCCGAGGCCGACATGCGCTTCGCCCCGCAAGGCCTGCACGATTTCTTGCGCGCCTACTACCACCACAAGAGCGCCGACTGGCCCGGCAACCGGCCGTTCGTGCTCAGCGAGCGCAGCGCGGTCGAACTTGCGCAGCTGCCCGACTACTACCTGATGGACTTGCACAAGACGATGGCTGAAACCGTCGCGCCGCAGATGCCGTCAACGACACAGATCGCGGCCAGCCGCTGGTTGCCCGACGCCGATCTCGCGGTCTACGCCGCCGAGTTCGCGCGCACCGGTTTGCAAGGCGGGCTGCAGTGGTACCGCTGCGCGACCGAGGGCGTCAACGACGACCTGCAACTGTTTGCCAACCGCACGATCGATGTGCCCGCGTGCTTCATCGCCGGCGCGAGCGACTGGGGCGCGCGGCAATCACCCGGCGCGCTCGAGGCGATGCGAACCAGCGCCTGCACGCAGATGCGGGGCTGCCACTGGGTCGATGGCGCGGGGCACTGGGTTCAGCAAGAGCAGCCCGCCGAGGTCGTGCGCCTGATGCTGCAGTTCTTGCGGTCGCTCTGAGCCGATCCGGCCGAACAGGTCTTTCGGGTTCTGGGCCGGCGGTACCAGCGCCACGTCTTCGCCGATGCCGCGTTCGAGCGCGAGCGCGTGCACATAGCGCAGCGCCGAAAAGTCTTCGAGCGCGAAGCCGACCGAATCGAACACAGTCACCTGATCGGCATGCTCGCGGCCCGCGGCGAGGCCGCTCAGCACGCGCCACAACTCGGTCACCGGAAAGTCGGACGGCAGCTGCTGGATGTCGCCCTCGATGCGCGTCTGCGGCTCGTACTCGACGATCACGCGCGCGCCGCGCAACACGTCGGCATGCAGCTCGGTCTTGCCGGGGCAATCGCCGCCGACGGCGTTGATGTGCACGCCGGGCTCGATCATCGCGGGCGTGAGGATGGTCGCGCGCGCCTTGTCGGCCGTGACGGTGGTGACGATGTCGGCGCCGCGCACTGCGTCGGCGGTCGAGCCGGCGCGCGTCACGCGCAAGTTCGGGTAGGCGGCGAGGTTGCCGATCAGCTTGGTCGTCGCGGCCGAGTCGACATCGAACGCGCGGATCTCGGTGATGCCCAGCAAGGTGTGGAACGCGAGCGCCTGGAACTCGCTCTGCGCGCCGTTGCCGATCAGCGCCATGACCCGCGAATCGGGCCGCGCGAGCTTCTGTGCGACCAGCGCCGAGGTGGCCGCGGTGCGCAGCGCAGTCGTCAGCGTCAGCTCCGACAACAGCAGCGGGTAGCCGGTGTCGACTTCGGCGAGCACGCCGAATGCCATCACGGTGAACAGGCCACGCGCTGTGTTCTGCGGGTGACCGTTGACGTACTTGAAGGCGAAGCGCTGCGCGTCGGCGACCGGCATCAGCTCGATCACGCCGACATCGGAATGGCAGGCGAGGCGGGCCGATTTGTCGAACTCGCTCCAGCGCAGGTAGTCGTCGCCGATGGCCTGCGCCAGTTCGGTGATGAAGCGGGGCACGCCGACATCGCGAACGAGCCGGGTCATGGCAGGCACATCGAGGAATCGCGTCATGGTGGCTCCGGTAACGCCCAACATCTTGCCGGGATCGGGAGCCAACGAAAAGACAGCAGACTGATCGATATGATGCGTGTCTAGCGCAATTCGATCAAAGGTGGCGAGCAAAGTGATCAATATCGACGACACCGACCGCGAACTGCTCGCGCTGCTGCGCCAAGACGCGCGGACGCCGGTCGCCACGCTCGCGACGAAGCTGAAGGTCGCGCGCGGCACGGTGCAAAACCGCATGAAGCGGCTCGAGCGCGACGGCGTGATCGCGGGCTACACGGTGCGCGTGAAGGCGCAGGCCGAGGCGCACCGCATCCGCGCGCTGATGACGATCGTGGTCGACGGCAACCGCGGCGCCGAGGTGCTGCATGCGCTGCGCGGCCACCCGAACGTGACCGGCCTGCACAGCACCAACGGCCGCTGGGACCTGATCGCCGAGTTGCGCGCCGACACGCTCGAAGCCTTCGACCGCGCGCTCGGCAACATCCGGCTGATCGAAGGCATCGCGAGCACCGAGACCAGCCTGCTGCTGTCGACGCACAAGGTTTGAACGACGGCCCCGAGGGTCGTCGTTCAGAACATCAGGGTCAGTTCACCAGCACCTGACCGCGGATCTCGCCGCCGGGGTTTTGTGCGGTGTGCACGTTGACGTACCACTTGCCGGCCATCAGGTCGGTGACCTGCGCGGGGGTCAGCGTGGCGGAGCCTTCGGCCGGGCTGGCCGCACTCGGGAACGGCACCACGACGCCGGCGTTCGCGCCAGGCATCGCCGGGCCGTGGAAGTGCGCCATCGTGGCCGGGCCGCTCAGGCCTGTGTACGTGACGCGCCACTTCAGCACGCTGGTGGCCTTGTCGAAGCTGCCCTCGAGCGTGCCGGTGGCGGCACTGGCGTTGGCCGGCACTTCGGCGGCGCCGGAGAGGGTCGAGCGGAAGGTCTGCGCCGCCATTGTCATCGGCGCAGGGCTGCTGCCCGGCATCGAACTGCAACCGGCGAAAACGACGGCGGTGGCGAGCAAACTGGCGCGAAGGAAGGTGGGCAAGGTAATCATGGGAGTCTCCGGATCGGGGTGTGCGTGCGGTTCGGGTGTGTCGTGCGGGCAGAGGCTGCCCGGCTGCGAACTCTAGGGCATTGCGCACCACGGTGCACGGCTTTGTCGCACGGCATGCCGCCGCGCTACGTGCCACTCGCGATCAGTAGGTCGCGCGCCCACCCGACAGGTCGAACACCGCACCGGTGCTGAACGAGCATTCTTCGGATGACAGCCAAGCGATCATCGCCGCCGCCTCGCCGACTTCGAGAAAGCGTGCCATCGGGATCTTGCTGAGCATGAACGCGATGTGCTGCTCGGTCATCGAATCGAAGATCGCCGTCTTGGCCGCAGCCGGCGAGACCGCGTTGACGAGCACGCCCTTGGTCGCGAGCTCCTTCGCGAGCGACTTGGTCAGCGCGATCAGCCCGGCCTTCGAGGCGCTGTAGTGCGAGGCGTTCGGGTTGCCTTCTTTGCCGGCCACCGACGCGATGTTGACGATGCGCCCGTAGCGCTGGGCGATCATCTGCGGCACGACCGCGCGGCAGGTCAGAAACGGGCCGACCAGGTTCACGTCGATCACGCGCCGCCAGACCTCGACGCCGAGCTCCCAGGTCGGCGCGTTGCCGCCGGTGATGCCGGCGTTGTTGACGAGGATGTCGATGCGGCCGTGGGCCTTCACCGCGTCCGCCGTAGCGGCATCGATGTCTGCGGCCATCGTCAGCTCGACGATCGAGGTCGTGACCTTGCCGAGTCGGCCGAGCTTGGCGAGCGCGTTCTCGGCCTCGGCGAGGCGGGCGGCGTCGATGTCCCAGAGCACGACTCCGGCGCCCGAGTTCAGCATGCGCTCGGCCACCGCATAGCCGATGCCTTGTGCACCGCCGGTGATGACCGCAACGCGGCCTTTCAAGTCGATCTGGTTCATGACGCGAGGCCTTTCAAGGTTTGCTTGGCCAACGGGCCGGCGGCGCAATCGTCGATGTACTGGCGGATGATTTCTGCGAAGTCGGCGTGGGGCTGCAACCCGAGCTTGCCGGCACGTGCGGCCGATGCGCCGCCCGGCCAGTTGACGACGATGCCGGCAACGCGCGGGTCGCGCTCGAAGCGCACCAAGCCGCGAACCGCCTTGCCGGCGACCTGCTCCAATGCGGCGAGCATGTCGGCCACGCGCGCGTTCAGCGCCGGCAGGTTCAGCGCGGTGCGGCCGTTGAACGCTTCGCGGCTCGCCTCGAACACGGCGATAAGCCCTTCGACCGTGCGTGTCGGCGACGAGACCGGGTGAGACACGCTGGCATCCACCGGGCACACTGATTCAAGACCTGCGAGCGGCTCGCGGATGATGCCGCTGAAGAACGACGAGGCCGCGCCGTTCGGCTTGCCGGGG
>JANMWQ010000035.1:0-6559 GCA_031394085.1 Rhizobacter sp.
CGCGTCAAGGTGATCGGCACGGCGCGGCGGCGCGTGCCGATCAAGCACTTCGAGTTGCTCGGCAGCGCGCTGCTACAACGGCGGCGCCTGAAGCTGCGTTACTTCAAGCGCAGCGACCGCAGCACCAGCGAACGCGAGGTCTCGCCGCAGCGGCTCGTGAACTACCGCAACACCTGGTACCTCGACGCCTGGTGCCACGCCAGCGCCGGCCTGCGCCGCTTCGCGCTCGACGCGGTGCGCGAGGCGACGCTGCTCGACTCGAAGGCGAAGAACGTTGCGCTGCGCGACCTGGAGGCCGCGCTCGACGCCGGCTACGGCATCTACGGCGGCGGTGATGACAAGCTCAAGTGGGCGACGCTGGTGTTCAGCGCCGACGCCGCGCAATGGGTCGCGAACGAGGAGTGGCACCCGCAGCAGAAGGCGCGGTGGCTGGGCGACAAACCGGGCGAAGGGCGTTACGAACTGCAGGTGCCGTACAGCGACCCGACCGAGCTCGCGATGGACATCCTGCGCCACGGCGAAAGCGTCGTCGTGGCTGGCGACAAGGCGCTCGTTGCGTTGATCGGCCGGCGCCTGCGAGCCGCCTCGGCCCTGTACGCCTGACGCCGCGTTCAGCGCGGCGCGGCGCGGCCGTCAGCTCAGCGTGGCCGCGTCCAGCGCCATCGCGAATGCGTTCTTGCCACTGCGCTTGACTTCGTACATCACCGCATCGGCCGTGTGCAGCAGTTGCTTGCGGGTGGTGCCGTGACGCGGGAAGCTCGCCATGCCGATGCTCGCGCCGACGTGAACCGTGTGGCCGCCTTCGACCAGGATGGGTTCGGTCAGCGCCGCCATCAGGTTGAAAGCAAGCTGGGTGGCCACGGCATCGGCGCTGCCGATGTTGTTCAGCGCGATCACGAACTCGTCGCCGCCCATCCGGCCGACCACGTCGGAGGCGCGCCGCACCGCGCTCTGCATGCGCTGCGCGCAGGCCAGCAGCACCTGGTCGCCGGCCTTGTGCCCGAAGGTGTCGTTGACGCGTTTGAAGCCGTCGAGGTCGAGGTAGAGCACCGTCACCGAAGTGCTGTTCGCCTGCGCCTCGGCGATAAAGCGTTCGATCGCCGCCTCGCTGGCATCGCGGTTCTTCAAGCCGGTCAGGCCGTCGTGCTCGGCGCGATGCTGCACCCCGTGCTCGGCCCGCTTGCGTTCGGTGATGTCGTACATCACGCCCTCGATCAGCCGCGGTGTGTCGGGTGCGCTTTGCACCGAGATCAGGCAGTGAACCCAACGCGGATGGTCGCCGTGCTGCAGCAACTCGAGGTCGGTCGACACCGTTTCGTGGCGGTCGCCGGCCTGTTCCATCATCTCGCGCACGCGGTCGGGTCGGGCGAACACCTGCTGCATAAACTCGTCGCCCCGCAACTGGCGCAACTGCTCCCTCGGCAGGCCGATGACACGCAGCGCGGTCGGGTTGCTGTTGATCAGCCGGCCCTCGCCGTCGAGCACGAAGATGCCGGCGCTGCTGAAGTCGAAGATCTGCCGGTACTGCGCTTCCATCACCTCGATTTCGGCGCGAAGCTCGCGTTCGCGCTGCATCGCGATCTCGTTGGCCTCGAGCAGCGCGTTGGCGCTGTGGGTCAGGTCGCCGATCTCGTCCAGCGCGTGACCGGCCGGCACGGCCAAGCGCTCGGATGTGCCCGGGCGCATCGCACGCAGGCCGCACCCGAGTTGCAGGATCGGCCGCGAGACGAGCAGCGCCGCGACCACGTAGAGCAGCAACGCGACCAGCGCGGTCTGCCCGACCATCAGGCCCGCGAGTTCGAGTGCGCCGCTGCGCGCATCGGCCTGCATGCGCGAGGCGTCGGCTTCGATGTGCAGCAGGCCCACCGCCTCGGCCTTGTCGAACGGTGACGCGAGCCGGCGGTCGACGCCGATCGCCGCAGCCTTGGCCGCGCCGGTGGCCGCTGCTGCGCCCCGCTGCGCGAGCAGGCCGCCCGACGCCGCGCGCACCTCGACGCCCGCGACCAGCGGGTTGCCCGCGAGGCCGTCGATCACTTCCTGCAGCAGCACGCGGTCGCCGCTGAACGCACCGATCGCCGCGGTCTTCTCGACCGCATCGACCAAGGCGCCGATCGTCGCGCGGCCGTGGTCGAGTGCGCGGGCGTGGCCCATCCGGTAGGCAAAAGCGCCAGCGAGCGCCGCGAAGAGGGTGGCGCCGGCGATCACCATCGCCATGAAGCGCAATTGCAGGCTGTGCATATTTTTAGGGGCGAATCGGCGAGCGCGTCAGCGCACTTCTTTGAGGACGAGGAGGATGCGCAGGCCCTTGTCGGTCGGCTCGGTGCTGAGGTAGCCGATCGCGCTCGGATTGCGCTTGACGATGTCGACCATCGCGGCCTCGGCGGGCAGCGCCTGCGGCGGCATCGTCTGCCCGGTGAACATCAGCCGCGACCAGTAGCTGTTGACCTGCGCCGGGCTCATGCCGGTCAGCGCGAGGTAGAACGCGGCCCGCGTCGCGCTGTCGCGCGGCAGGTCGAAGGGCAGCGCGAAGTCGCCGTTCGCGAACGCGCGGGTGCGCCCCATGAACAGGTCGGTGGCTTCTTTCTGGGTCAGCGCGCGCGTCGGGTTCGCGGCCTGCACGACGACGTAGATGTCGGCGCGCGAATCCGTCGGCGCGAACCACGCGGAGACGCACAGGGTGAAGGCGATCAGAGGGCCTCGCATGGTGGGCCTCAAAAGACGAAGTCGAACGCTGCGGTCACGACGTTCGCGCTCGCAGGCTCGAGGTTGCGCGTGCCCCAGAGCACGCTGCCGTTGCGACGAATGAAGAAGTGGTCCCACTGCAGCTTGAGCGCGACCTCCGGGTGCACGTCCCAGCGCATGCCTGCCGAGACCGATCGCTGATCGACGCGTGCCGCGCTGGCCGCATAAGCAGCCGCGCTGCCGAGGGCCTGGATGTTGGCCGCGGCCGCGGGGCCGACGATCGGTGCGAGCGGGCCTGCCCATTGCGGCGCGTCGGTTGCGGCGCGCGGCGTGCGGGCGGCGCCCAGCATGCCGAAGGCCGTGACCGGACCGAACCGGTGGCCGACGCTGACGTATGCGCTGTCGGAAAGCGAAGAGGCCATCTCGCTGCGCAGGCGCACGGCCTCGGCGCTCGCGATCCAATTGCCGCTGTCGTAGGACGCGCCGAGCGCGAAGTAGGTCACCACGGCGGTGTCGGCGCCGAGGCCGTCGGAGAGTCGGCTGGCTTCGGCGGCGACCGACGGCACCGGCAACGCAGCGACCTGGGCCAGGCCCTGACGCAGTGTCTGTTTCCAACGCTGCCCGCCAAAGTCGAGATTGGCGCGCGCGAACGCGGCGCGCAGCAACAGGCCCTCGGAGTCGCGCGACAGCGAAGCAATCAACAGCGAGCGCAACTTGGAGGTCAAATGGGGTGCGTGGTCGGGGCTTGGGGATCGCGCGTGACCCTGGCCGCCAAAGAGCCTGCCGCGCCAGCGCGCATCGCCGAGGCTCCAGGTCTTGGTGATGTCGACGCCGTCGATCGAGAACACCGGCAGGCCCCCGTAGACCTCGACGTTCGGCCGGACCCAGGGGTAGGCGAAGCCGACGCTGCGGTAGTCGGAGAGCAAGAAGGCGTCGGGGCCCATGCGGCCGGCGCGCACGACGAGGTCGGGCGTCGGCCGGTACGAGGCGAACGCCCATTCGAGGCTGTCTTCGGGCGGACTGTTCGCGACGCGTCGCTTCAACAGGATCTGGCCGACCAGCTCGATTTGCTCGTCGACCGTGTAGTTGGCTTGCAGGCCGAGGCGCGACTCCGTGTCGATGCGGCTGCCGCCGTCGTTCGGCGGCTGGCTCGCATCGCGCAGGAAGCCGAACGGCTGCGTCGCCTCGGTGTGCGTGACCCCGAGCGTGCCGAAGCCGCTCAAGCGCAGGCTCGAGATCGGCTCGACGGCCTCTTGAGCGAATGCGCTGGCCGACGCGAGCGTCGCGGCGCTGAGGACGGCCACAGCCAAAGTGGTTCGATGCAAGGAAGCCATGCGACAACTTTAGAGAACCGAGCCGGCTTGCAGCGCGCGAAAGAGCGGTGCAAAGGCCCTGCATTTCCCGACCGTCGACACAGACCTCGCCTGCGCGCTGGCGGCGAGCCCGGTAGGATCGGGCACCACCGAGGAGATGCCGATGAAAGCCACCTGGAACGGCGTGACGATCGCCGAGAGCGACGACACCGTGATCGTCGAAGGCAACCACTACTTTCCCGACGCCAGCTTGAAGCGTGAGTACGTGAGCTTCAGCAACCACCGCAGCGGCTGCCCGTGGAAGGGGCAGGCCCACTACTACAGCCTGATGGTCGACGGCGCGATGAACGAAAACGCCGTCTGGTACTACCCGGAGCCGAGCGAGGCGGCCAAAGAGATCAAAGGCCGCGTCGCGTTCTGGAAGGGCGTGGTCGTCTCCTGACGGCGATGCGGCAGCGCCTTACTTGCCAGCCTTGAAGCGCGTGAAGATGCGCGTCTGCACGCGCCGGGTCTCTTGTGGCACGGCGTCGGGCGGGGTCAGGCGCTTCTTGTCGGCGTCGCTCAAAAAGATGGTGGTGTTGTCGGCCACGTCTTTCTTCACCAACTTCAGCGAGGCCGCGTTCGGGTTCGCGTAGAAGACCTTGTTCGTCAGGCTCGCCGCCACCTCGGGCCGCAAGATGTAGTTGATGAACAGGTGCGCGTTGTTCGGGTGCGGCGCGTCTTTCGGGATCGCCATGGTGTCGAAGAACAGCGTCGCGCCGCCCTTCGGAATCAGCGCCTCGATCGCCGGTGGCGCTTTCGGTGCGGCCTCGATCGCGCGGGCTCGGGCGATGTTGATGTCTCCGGAGTAGCCCATCACCGCGCAGAGCTGGCCGCTGGCGAGGTCGTTGATGTAGCCGCTCGACGAAAAGCGCGTGACGAAAGGTCGCACGCTCTTGAGCATGGCCGACGCGGCTTCGTAGTCGGCCGCGTTGGTGCCGTAGGCCGGCTTGCCGACGTAGAGCATTGCCACCGGCAGCACCTCGGAGGCCGAGTCGAGAAAATTCAAGCCGCAGCCCTTGAGCTTGGCGGCGTACTTCGGGTCGAAGATCAAGCTCCAGGCGTTGTCGGGCATCGGCAGCGGGTTGGGCGCGGACGCGAGCGCCGCCTTCACTTTGGCGGTATTGATGCCCACCGTCACGTAACCCCACAGCCAGTCGACCAGGTACTGATTGCCGGGGTCGACGTTGCCGAGTTGATCGAGCAGGCCCTTGTCGAGGTTGCCCCAGTTCGTGAGCTGGGTTCGGTCGAGCTTTTGCAGCAAGCCGCCGGCGATCTGCATCTTCGCGAAGTGCGAACCGGGCACGACGATGTCGTAGCCGGTCTTGCCCGCCACCAGCTTGGCGTGCAGGATCTCGTTGGCATCGTAGTTGTCGTAGTTGACCTTGATGCCGGTCTCTTTCTCGAAGTTGCGAATCGTGTCGTCGGCGATGTAGTCGGACCAGTTGTAGATGTTCAGCAACTTCGGCTCGTCGGCCGCGTGGCCCGCGGCGGCGGCGAGGGCAAGCAGCAGAGCGGTCAGCGTCGGCTTGAGGGTCATGTCGGGGTTCCGGGTGGAGGGTTCAGACACAAATGCTAGCGGCAAACCGCGCGGGCACTGGCCCCGAAGGGCCGTCCCGTACCATGCACGCACCCTTCAACCCCCAAGGACCGCTCATGCGCCTGACCCGCCTGACCACCCTCTCGCTGCTGGCCCTCGCGGCCCCGGCGTTCGCGCAGACCCCGGGCACGCTCGACAAGGTCAAGGCCTCGGGCACGATCACGCTGGCCTACCGAGAATCGTCGATCCCGTTCTCGTACCTCGACGACAAGGCCCAGCCGGTCGGTTTCGGCCACGAGATCTGCCTGCGAGTAGTCGACGACGTGAAGAAGGCGATCGGCAAACCCGACCTGAAGGTGGCGCTGCAGTCGGTGACTTCGGCCAACCGCATCCCGCTGCTGCAAAACGGCACGATCGACATCGAGTGCGGCTCGACCACCAACAACAGCGCGCGCGGCAAGCAGGTGCAGTTCGCGACCAACTATTTCTACACCGGCACGCGCTTTTTGGTGAAAACCGGCACCCCGGTCAAGGCGCTCGACGACCTCAAGGGCAAGACGATCGTCTCGACCAGCGGCACCACCAACTACCAGATCCTGCGCAACCTCAACGAGCAGAACAAGCTCGGCATGGACCTGCTCGCCGCGAAGGACCACGCCGAGTCGGCGCTGATGGTCGAGAGCGGCCGCGCGGTCGCCTTCGGCATGGACGACATCCTGCTCTACGGCCTGCGCGCCAGCAGCCAGAACCCGGCGTCGCTCGCGGTGGTCGGCGAGCCGATCCAGGTCGAGCCCTACGCGATCATGCTGCGGCTCGACGACCCGGCGTTCAAGAAGCTGGTCGACGCCACGCTTGCCAAACTGATTACCAGCGGCGAGTTCACGAAGCTGTACACAAAGTGGTTCATGTCGCCGATTCCGCCGAAGGGAATCATCCTGAATTCGACGATGAGCAAGGAACTCACGGACAACCTGAAGGCGCTGAG
>JANMWQ010000065.1:0-8693 GCA_031394085.1 Rhizobacter sp.
AACGCGACCGGGCGCGCCTGCGTCGTCGGATGCAGCTTGCCCCAGGCATCGGTCCACGCGATCGGCAGTTCGAAGGCCTGCTTCAGCGCGGTGTCGCCCATCTCGAGCGCGAGTTTGCGAATGCGTGCGGGGTCGATCCCGGTGATGGCCGACGCCCACTCCGGCGTGCAACTCGCAACGCGCTCGCGCAGCAACTGGAACGACGGCGCGACCTTCGTGCCATCGGCCAGCGTGTAGTGCCCTTCGAGCGCCGGATCGCAGCCGTCGGCGATGCCTTCGGGGTAGGCGTTGAGCACGGTCCCTTCGCCCAAGTCGAACACCAGCTTGTTGTGCGGGTGCCGGCCATCGCCCGGCGGACCTTTCTCGGGGTTCGGGTCGAACGCGAACAGGCCTTGCCGCGCGCCATCGTCGAGCACGACCAGCTGCGGTGCGTTCGTGAAGCGCTTCAGGAACGCGTGGTCGATCAGGTCGGTGCGGATCAGTTCGTGCAGCAGCGCCATGAACAACGCGCCGTCGGTGCCGGGCTTGATCGGGATCCACTCGTCGGCGATGGCCGAGTAGCCGGTGCGCACCGGGTTGATCGAGATGAAGCGGCCACCCGCGCGCTTGAACTTGGCGAGCGCGATCTTCATCGGGTTGCTGTGGTGGTCTTCGGCGGTGCCGATCATCACGAACAGCTTCGCGCGGTCCAGGTCGGGCCCACCGAATTCCCAGAAGCTGCCACCGATCGTGTAGATCATGCCGGCCGCCATGTTTACCGAGCAGAAGCCGCCGTGCGCCGCGTAGTTCGGCGTGCCGAACTGGCGCGCGAACAGGCCGGTCAGCGCCTGCATCTGGTCACGGCCGGTGAACAGCGCGAACTTTTTCGGGTCGGTCGAGCGGATCTTCTGCAAGCGCTCGGTGAGCATCTCGAACGCCAGCTCCCACGAGATCGGCTCGAACTCGCCGGCGCCGCGCTCGCTGCCGGGCTTGCGCAGCAGCGGCTGCGTGAGCCGCGCCGGCGACACCTGCTTCATGATCCCCGACGCGCCCTTGGCGCAGATCACGCCCTGGTTCAGCGGGTGGTCGGGGTTGCCGTCGATGTAGCGCACTTCACCGTCGCGCAGGTGCACGCGGATACCGCAGCGGCAAGCGCACATGTAGCAGGTGGTCGTCTTGACCTCGGTGTGCGCCGTGGGCGTCGGTGACGCGAGCGGATCGTGGATCGGCTCACGCGACAGGAACTTGAACACCGGCAACTCCTCAGCGGCGCGCGCGAAGCGTTTCGCCGCGAATCTGGATCGTAGCCATTCATGCTGAAAGGCGAAAGCGCACAATCACGGTCAGATCGATCTAAAAATCAGATCATCGCGAATTGCCAGTCAGGAGCCCGAATCGATGCCCGCCTCGTCCGCCACCGTGTCGCGCCTGCGCCTGAACCTGCGCCAGCTCGAGGTCTTCGTCGCGACCGCGCGCGGCGGCTCGACACGTGCCGCCGCCGAGCGCGTCGCGCGCTCGCAGTCGGCCGCGAGCACCGCGCTCGCCGAACTGGAAACCGCGCTCGGCGCGACGCTGTTCGACCGCGTCGGCAGGCGCCTGGTGCTCAACGAGAACGGCCGTGCGCTGCTGCCGCGCGCCGCCTCGATGCTCGGTGAGGCGGCCGAGGTCGAGCACTTGTTTTCAGGCGAGCACCTGACGCCGTTGCAGGTTGCCGCGAGCCTGACGATCGGCGAGTGCATCCTGCCCGATCTGGTCGGCCAGTGGAAACAGCGGCACCCGAAGAGCCCGGTGCGCCTGGCGATCGCGAACACCAGCGACGTGATCGCCGCGGTCGCCGGCTTCGATGTCGACGTCGGCTTCATCGAGGGCCCGCAGACCCACCCTGATCTGGTCGTGATGCCGTGGCTGAAGGACGAGATGGTGATCGTCGCCGCGCCCGGTCACCCGCTCGCCGGCCGCGTCGCCACGCCCAAGCTGCTGCGCGATGCCGAGTGGGCTTTGCGCGAGCGCGGCTCGGGCACGCGCGAGGCCGCCGACCGCTGGCTGGTCGAGCACCTCGGGCAGCTCAACGTCGCGTTCGAGCTCGGCAGCCCCGAGACAATCAAGCGGCTCGTCGTCACCGGGGCGACGCTGGGATTCTTGTCGCGTCACGCGGTCGCGCATGCGCTGGCGCAGGGCACGCTGGTGGAACTCAAGACCCGCTTGCCGGCCGCCGTGCGCCGCCTCGCGATCGTGCTGCACCGCGACAAGCGCCTCGGCGCCGGCGCGCAAGACTTCGTGCACCACTGCGTGGCCGCAGCGAAGCGGCTCGGCGCGTGAGGACTTGCTCGCGATTGCGCTCGAGCGCTCTCGCCGGGGCAGACGCAGATCAGTCGATGATCACCGCCGCGGTGGGGCGCGTGATCACGGCCGCGTCGATGTGGCCGCAGCGCGTGCCCATCGTGAGGTAGTCGAGCAGCGAAACGCGCATCGTCGTCTCGCGAGCTGCTCGATTGCCGGGCCGGGCCGTCTGTCTACTTGGCCAGCGAGTCGCGGATCTGGCGCAGCAGCAGCACGTCTTCGGCAGGTGCAGCCGCTGGCGCGGGAGGCGCCGCCTTCTTCATCCGGTTGACCTGCTTGACCATCAAAAAGATGATGAGTGCGAGGATCACGAAATTGACCGCCACGGTGATGAAATTGCCGTAGGCGAACAGCGGTACGCCGGCTTTGGTAAGCGAGTCGTAGGTCATCGCGCCTTTGTAGTCCGCGGGCGGGCCGGACAACATGATGAAATAGTTGGAGAAGTCCACGCCGCCGAATATCTTGCCGACGACCGGGAGGATCAAATCCTTCACGAGAGAATCGACAATCTTGCCGAACGCGGCGCCGATGATCACGCCGACAGCGAGATCGATAACACTGCCTTTCATGGCGAACTCTTTGAACTCTGATGCGAAGGTCATGGCCTCTCCTGTGGGTTGTCGTGATGGCTCGGGAGGCGCGACTGTACGGGCACGCCGATCCGATCGGGAACTCATCGATGCCCCGTGCGCGGAAGTCGTCGGACGCGACCGATGCGTTGTAAGCCACTGACTGCACCGTGCAGCCGATCACGCCCCGAAGGCCCGCCGCCATGCGCCGCACGAATGCCATGGGGTCGCGGCACGGCCTGATCGCGCTGCTGTGCGTGATCGCGCTGCACGCCGGTCTCTATGCGCTGCTGCGAGGCTCGGCGGGCTGGCGGGTGCGGCATGCGATCGAACCGGCGCGCGCGCCGATCACCTTGCGCCTGCTGCCATGGCGCGAGCCGTTGGCGCCACGTGCGCCGCCCGAATCGAAACCGATGCCGACGCCAGCGGATCGACCTCGCAGCTCCCGGGCGGCCATCACGATCACGCCGTCTGCATGGGCACCGCCCATGGCCCAAGCCGAGGCCTCGCCTGTACCCGATCTCGCGGCATCGCAGCCGCCACGCTCGCTCGATCTGACCCTGCCGCGCGGCTACGCCAGCCGGCCCGGCGCACGCAACCCGGCCATCGACGACACGCGTGCCATTACAGCGCGCACGACACCCGAGCAGCGCATGACTTCCGCACTCGACACGCAGGTGATCGAGGAAGACTTCGGCGACGGCCGGCGGCGCTTTCGGCAGGGCGCGAACTGTGTGATCGTCAAGCAGTCGCGCATCGGTCAGTTGATGCCGTTCAACGAGGCGGCGGCGCGCACGCCGTCACTGGTCGGCGCTTGCCCCTGAGTGAAGGCCCGGCTGCGCCGGCGCTCAACGGGTTTGCGAGGCGCGCGCTTCTTCCTGCAGTCGCAGCACACGGCGCTGCACCTTGCCGGTGGTCGTCATCGGCAAGGCGTCGATGAACTCGATCTCTTTCGGGTACTCGTAGGGCGCGAGCCGGCCGCGCACGTGGCGCTGCAGTTCCTCGATTAGTTCGGGCGTGCCCTCGACCCCCGGTGCGAGCACGACATACGCCTTGACCAACGCACCGCGCTCGGCATCGGGCTTGGGCACGACCGCGGCATTCGCGACCGCGGCGTGCTTGACCAGACAGTTCTCGATCTCACTCGGACCGATGCGGTAGCCGGCGGCCTTGAACACGTCGTCGGCGCGGCCGTGGTACCAGAGGTAGCCGTCGGCGTCCATCACCGCCATGTCGCCGGTGCGGCACCAACTGCTCGAAGGATCGTCGGTGAACTTGGCCAAGGTCGCCG
Organism: Rhizobacter sp.; assembly: GCA_031394085.1. Taxonomy (GTDB): domain Bacteria; phylum Pseudomonadota; class Gammaproteobacteria; order Burkholderiales; family Burkholderiaceae_C; genus LMDS01. The sequence goes on from JANMWQ010000065.1 coordinate 4,180, forward strand.
CCTCGTTTTTCCAGTAACCGAGGAAGAAGACCGGGTCGGGCGCGCCATGCACGTCGAGCCGGTGCAGCGCCACGTCGCCCGGCGTGCCGCGCGGGCATTCGTGGCCGGCTTCATCGATGACCGCGACGCGGTGGCCGGGGTACGGCCGGCCCATGCTGCCGGGGCGCGCCGGCCAGATCGAATGCGAGTTGCCGACGATGTAGTTCATTTCGGTCTGGCCGAACATCTCATTCACGGGCACGCCGAGCGCATCGCGGCACCACGCGAACACGGCATCGCCGACCGCCTCGCCGGCACTCATGACCGCGCGCAGTTGCAGCGCATAGTGCTCGCGCGGCAAGGGCACCGCTTTCATCATCGCCTTGAGTGCGGTCGGGAACAGGAACGTGTGGGTGACGCGGTGGCGTTGCATCAGACCGAACGCGGTCTCGGGCGAGAAGCGCCCCTGGTAGCCGACGATGGTGCGGCCGAAGTAGAGCGTGGGCAGCAGCGCGTCCATCAGCCCGCCGGTCCAGGCCCAGTCGGCCGGACTCCAGAAGACCGCGTCATCGGGCCCGGAACGCGGCCCCTGCGGGTCCACGTGAGGAAACCAGTTCTGGCTCGCGACGAAGCCGCTCAGGTTGCCGATCAGCGCGCGGTGCGGAATCAGCGCGCCCTTGGGCGGGCCGGTCGTGCCGCTGGTGTAGATCAGCACGGCGGCTTCGTCGCACTTCGTGGCCACCGCGGTGAACGTGGCGCGCTCGCGGGTGCAGGCGTCGGCCCAGTCGAGATCGCCCTGCCCGCGCGCGGCGCCGACGGCGATCACGGTCTTCAGCGCCGGGCAGGCAGGCCGTGCGGCGAGCAGGTTGGCGATGCCGCTCTCGTCGACGATCGCGACGTGCGCCTCGCTGTCGTTCAACCGGTACTCGAGCGCCTCGGGCCCGAACAGCATCGACAGCGGCATGCCGACCGCGCCGAGCTGGAACAACGCGATGTGCGCGACCGCGGTCTCGAAGCGCTGCGGCATCACGATGGTGACGCGGTCGCCGCGCGCGACGCCCAGGCGCGCGAGCGCGTTCGACAGGCGATTCGCCTCGGTTTGCAGCTGCGCATAAGTGAAGGCGGTGACGGCGCCCTGCGCGTCCTCGCTGAGGATCGCCACCGCGTGCGGCATGTCGCGCGCCCAGCGCGCGCAGCAGACGAGGGCGATGTTGAAATCAGCCGGCACCTGCCAGCGAAACTCGCGGTGGATCGCGTCGTAGCGGTCCGCGATGGAATGCTTCATTCGACGCTGCCGCGCTTCATCGACGCAGGATCAGATCCGCAATCACAGGCCGATGCTCCGACGCCTGGCTGCCGCCAGCGAAGCAATCGGCCACCGCGATGTCGGGGCTGACAAGGAGGTGGTCGATGCGCAGGAACGACAGCCCGGCGCGCATCGAGTGACCGTAGGTGTAGCCGTAGCCGCGGCCGGCGGCAGAAAAAGCATCTCGCAGGCCGGTGGCCAGCAGGTTGCGGACCACCGGCGACCCCTCGGGCGCGTTCAGATCGCCAGCGATGACCAGAGGCCCGCGCAGCCCGGCCAGATCGCGCGCCAACGAACGCGACTGCGTGAGTCGATCCTGAAAGTTTTGCTGCCATTCATCGGCGCCGCCGAGACCTTGAAACCGGGCCGCGCTGAGACCGCCGCGCGGCGACTGGAAGTGCACCGTGACGACAGTCAATTCCACGCCGCGAACATCGAAAGTACAGCGCAAATAGCGATGGGCTTCGTCGCGGAAGTTGATGTTGCCGGGCGTGCAGCGTCGCAGCGGCAGGCGCGACAACACGACGTACTGCCCGAGCGCGTACACGTGGGGCAAGCCGAACACCGGCGCGGAGCCTGAGAGCGCGGGGTCGCTGCGCTGCACGAGCAGGCCGTCGGCGTCCTGCATCACGAGGATGTCGGGATCATGCCGGGCGACTTCGGCGCCGAGCGCCAGAAGCCCGTCGCTGCGCTCTGCCGCCTCGGCCACCTTGGCATTGAAGGTCATCAGCCGAATGCGCCCGCCACTCGGCTCGCCCGTGCGCCATGTCAGCCCCATCGTGGCCGTGACGAGCACCACCAGGCCGGCCGCGCCCACCACGATCCACCAGCGCCCGAGCCAGACCGACAGCGCGAACCCGGCAACGCCTGGCAGCAGCAGCCAGTAGTACGGCAAATAGCGCGACAACTCCACCCACGAAGCGGCCTCGCTCGACCCGCGCTGAGCCAACGTCAGCGCGACCAGAGAGACGGTGACCGCCACGACGACAACGGCTGCGGCGCGCCGCAGGCCGTTCAGCGACCGTCTCTTCATTCCACGGAATTCGTCGGGCGGAAGCGCTGCAACGCCTCACCGCTGACGCGGCAGATGCGCCACTCGGGCATCACGGTCGCGCCCATGCCTTCGTAGAAGCGGATCGCGCTTTCGTTCCAGTCGAGCACGCTCCACTCGAAGCGACCGCAGTTGCGCTCGAGCGCGAGCGCGGCCAGCTTTGTCAGCAAGGCCCTGCCGATGCCGGCACCGCGGTGCTCGGGCTTGACATACAGGTCTTCGAGGTAGAGCCCGGGTTGCGCCAGAAAGGTCGAGAAGTTGGTGAAGAAGAGCGCGAAGCCGACGACCTCGCCGCCGCTCTTGTCATTGCTTTTGCCATCGCCCAGTTCAGCCACCATCGCCTCGGCCGCCGGGCGCTCGCCGAAGAGCTGCGGCCGCAGTTTTTCGGGCGTGACCTGCAGCAGGTGCGTGAGCTGCTCGAACGCGGCCAGATCGCGAATCAGCTGCACGATGGCGCCGACGTCGCGCAGCTCGGCGCTGCGCAGCGTAAATGGGGTGGCGGGGTTCATCGCGCGATTCTCGCATCGGGCCACCTTCGCGCGCGGTGTTGTCGCGGCGCAGACAGCGCAGCCGCGCGGTGCCGCGTACAGTGCCGCGAATGAATTCACCGGATGTCTATCCCGTCAAGCGCCCCGGCCGCAGCCGCTTCATCACGGTGCGCGGCCTGCGCCACCACGTGCTCGAATGGGGCGATGCCTCGATGGCCGCGCTCGGTCGCCCGCCACTGCTGATGCAGCACGGCTGGATGGACGTGGCCGCGTCGTTCCAGTTCGTCGTCGACGCGCTGCCAACCGACCGCCATGTGCTCGCGTTCGACTGGCGCGGCTTCGGCCTGACCGAGTCGCCCGCGGTCGACACCTACTGGCTGCCCGACTACCTGGGCGACCTCGACAGCGCACTCGATGCGCTGTTCTTCAGCGAGGCGGCGCTCTTTCCAACATCCATCCCGATCGACCTGCTCGGCCACAGCATGGGCGGCAACGCGGCGATGCTGTATGCCGGCTTGCGGCCGCAGCGCATCCGCCGGCTCGTCAACCTCGAAGGCTTCGGCATGCCGGCGACCACGCCCTCGCAATCGCCCAAGCGCATCGTGCAGTGGCTCGACGGGCTCAAGGCATCGGCCGAGCTGCGCGACTACGCGAGCCTGGGTGAGGTGGCCGCGCGCCTGCGCAAGACCAACCCGCTGCTGCCGCCGCAGCGCGCCGCATGGCTGGCGCAGCACTGGTCGCGCAGGGTCGCCAAGGAGGGAGCCGCCGAGCGCTTCGAGATCCTCGGCGACGCGGCCCACAAGCGCGGCACGCCCACGCTGTACCAGCGCGACGAAGTGCTCGAAACCTGGAAGCTGATCGAAGCGCCTTTGCTGTGGGTCGAAGGCGACCAGACCGACGTGTCGCGCTGGTGGGGAACGCGCTACACCAAGGCCGAGTTCCACGAGCGGCTGGCTGTGGTCGAACGCGTCGAGAAGCACACGCTGTCGCCGGCCGGCCACATGCTGCACCACGACCAGCCGGAGGCGCTGGCGCAACGGCTCGAGGCCTTCCTCGTCTGATCGAAGCCTGCGTCCGACCGCCGTGAACCCGGGCATGCGCCCCATGGCAAAATCACACCCCTCCCCGGTTCACACAAGAAAGAAATCCCATGGACGTCGAACACATCAATGCCGTTGGCAACTCCCTGGCCGACCTGACGAAGCGCACGGTCGACCTCCGGGGGTATCTTTGACTACGACCGGAAAGCCCTAAGACTGAACGAAGTCAACGCCGCGCTCGAGAATCCCAAGGTCTGGGACGAGCCGAAGCGCGCGCAGGAGCTCGGCCGCGAGAAGCGCACGCTGGAGACCGTTGTCGAGACGATCGACCACCTGACCAGCAACCTCGCCGACAACACCGAGCTCTACGACATGTCGAAGGCCGACGGTGACACCGACGGCATCCGCGCGATCGAGGCCGACGCGCAAAAGCTCGAAGCCACCGTGGCGCAGCTCGAGTTCCGCCGCATGTTCAACAACCCGGCCGACCCGCTGAACTGCTTCGTCGACATCCAGGCCGGCGCCGGCGGCACCGAGGCCTGCGACTGGGCCAGCATGCTGCTGCGCCAGTACCTGAAGTACGCCGAGCGCAAGGGCTTCAAGACCACGCTCGAAGACGAATCGGCCGGCGACATCGCCGGCATCAAGAG
>JANMWQ010000095.1:0-1618 GCA_031394085.1 Rhizobacter sp.
CGCATGGTCTTGATGCGCTTGGCGAGCGCGGCATTGCGCGTGACGACCATGCCGCCCTCGCCGGTCGTGATGGTCTTGTTGGCGTAGAAGCTGAACACCGTCGCGTCTGACCCGAGCGTGCCGACGAGCGCGCCGCCGCTCGTGGTGGGCAACGCGTGCGCGGCGTCTTCGACGACCTTCAGACCGTGTCGTTTGGCGATGTCGAGCAGTGCCGGCATGTCGGCCGCGAGGCCACCGAAATGCACCGGCATGATCGCCTTCGTGCGCGGCGTGATCGCCGCTTCGACGAGCTTGGGGTCGATGCACAACGTGGTGGGGTCGATGTCGACCAGCACCACATCGGCGCCGAGGTAGCGCACGACCTCGGCGGTGGCGGTGAAGGTGTGCGTGGTCGTGATGACCTCGTCACCGGGGCCGATGCCGAGCGCCTCTAACGCGAGGTGCAGGCCGGCGGTGGCGGAGTTGACGGCCATGCAGTGCAGCGATAGGTCGCCTGAAGACGCGCCCAAAAACGCGCCGAAGTCATCCTCGAACCGCTTCGCCTTCGGCCCGGTCGTGACCCAGCCGGAGCGCAGCGTGTCGACGACCTCGGCGATCTCTTCTTCACCGATTTCGGGCAGCGCGAATGGCAGGAAGGGCAACGGTGGGTTGTGCATAGGTTTTCTTGGACTACTCCCTCTCCCTCTGGGAGAGGGAGCGAAGACAAGAGCATCAAGGAAAATTACATGCTCTATTCGTTCAGCGTTTTTCGATCCACGCGAGCACGTGGGTGCGCAGCGGTGCGACGGTGTTGAACAGAGTGTAGAGCGACGGGTGCACGCGGGTCACCGCACGGGCGATCGGCGGCGCGAGGGTGATGCGCTGTGCTTGAACGTCACCGTGGGGAAATAGCTCGCGCACGCGCCTCAGCGGCACGCCGCGCACGTCGGCGTTGCGCGGGTTGTCGACGGTGAAGTCGTACCAGAGCACGCCGCCGCCGGGCTTGACCGCCGCCCACATCGCATCGGCGAGCCGCTGCTGAAAAGCGTCGTCGAGCAGCGACGAGAACACGGTCGACTGCAGCACGATGTCGACGCTCGCATCCGTCGGCGTCAGCAGGGTCGCGTCGCCTTGCATCAACGCCACTGCCGCGGGCAACCGTGTGCGCGCCACCGCGTGGCGCTCGGGCAGCAACTCGATGCCGGACAAGTGCTCCGGTGCGAAGCCCGTCAGCAGGCATTCGACCAGGTTGCCGCCGCTGCCGCTGCCGACCTCGAGCAGCTTGAGCGCCGACACGTCGGCCCAGCCGAGTCGTTGGAACAGCGCCAGCATCGCGCGCTGCCGCTCCTGCCAGGCCATCAGCGCCGCGGGGTTGAGCAGGCTGTAGCGCGGGTCGTGCGGCGCGCGGCGGGCGTAGCGCTCGCGCACGGCTTGCGGTTCGGGCCGACTCTTGTCGGGGTTCATGTCGGGTTCCATGCTGACGCCATCAGCGCGTCAACGCACCGAAGCGCTCGCGGCCACGGCCGTGGCGCAGCGCATCCCAGCCGCCGATGAGCGAGCCGATGCCGTAGCCGACGTGGTACGCCGCGATCACCGCCGGAATGCGCCAAGCTACCGGCGCCGTGATGCTTTGCGACGC
>JANMWQ010000105.1:0-4635 GCA_031394085.1 Rhizobacter sp.
GCGGTCTTGCCGGTGATCTCGGTGACCTTGGCGTAGAGCGAGGCCGCGCCCGGCGCCTCGAGGTAGACGAACTGGTTGATCAGCAACATCGGCACCATCGGCCCGCTGATGCGGTAGTAGGTGAGGCCGCCTTGCTGCCAGCTCTCCATCGTCTTGCCGTGCTTGTCCCAGAAGTCGGCGGGCAGCGGCAACACGCCGGTGTAGAGCAGGTCGCCGTCTTCCAGCGTCATGTCGTTCAGGTAATCCTCGGCGGGCAGGCCGAGCGCGCGCGCCTTGATGCGCATGGTGATGTCTTTGGACACCAGCACCACGTCGCGCCCCGGTTGCTGCTCGCGCAGCGCCTGCACGACGCCGAGAATCTGGTTGTCGGCCTTGCCCTGCGGCAAGCCGGCCGGCAGCGTGACGTTGATCAGGTTGGTCTGGAAAAACAGCTTGCCACCGGCCTCGCGATGGCCGGTGCGCGCGAGCGACAGGCCTTCGGACATTCCGGACGAGTCGCGTGTCGGCATGCTCGCCGCCAAAGCGTCGAGCTCACGGCTGACCTGGCGTGCGTTGCGCGAGACCTCGGTCATGCCACGCTTGTGGCCGTCGAGTTCTTCGAGCGTGATCATCGGCAGGTAGATGTCGTGCTCTTCGAAGCGGAACAGCGAGGTTGGGTCGTGCATCAACACGTTGGTGTCGAGCACGAACAGTGTCGCCGGGCCGTTGCCGCGCGGCTTGCGGGCGCGTGTTTCGGGCTGCAGGCGGCGGGGTGCGACGGGCGCGCGGGCCGGGATCACTGGCGCCGATTTCGCGATCGCTGCGCCGGGAGTCGCTGGCGGTTCATACAACTCGACGACGGCAGGCGACGTGGGCTCCGCGGCTGCGCGGGTCTTTTGCGGGCGTTTGCCTGGTTGGGGTGCGGCCTGCGAATCGAAGTCGGCGGCGCTGAGGAGGGTGGCTCGTTTGGCAGGCGGCTTGGGCAGTGGCATGGGTGGTGAGGTGCGTTGGGGTGAGGGCCGTCAGAAAACAAAAAAGCCGCGCAGTCGGCTGGGCGGCTTGGAGGGGTTGCGCAGTTCGGAACTGTCGGCCATGCGCGGCATTATGCACAAGTCCATCAAGCGATCGGCCATGAAAAAAGCCGACACGCGGCCGGCTTTTCGGGGGGCGAGCAAACGGCTTCAGCCGGCTTTCTTGACCGCCTTGACTTCCTTGAGAACCTCTTCGACGTGGCCCGCGACCTTCAGCCCGCGCCACTCGCCTTTGAGCACGCCGTGCCCGTCGATCAGAAAGGTGCTGCGCTCGATGCCCTTGACCTTCTTGCCATACATGATCTTGTTCTTGACCACGCCGAACATGTGGCAGAGCTTTTCTTCGGTGTCGGCGATCAGCTCGAAGGGCAGCTCGAGGGCTTGCTTGAATTTGTCGTGCGAGGCCATGTTGTCGCGCGAGACGCCGAACACGACTGCGCCGTTCTTCACGAACTCTTTGTGGTGATCGCGAAACTGCATTGCTTCCGTGGTGCAGCCAGGGGTATTGTCCTTGGGGTAGAAATATAAGACGACGATTTTGCCTGCGTAGGCCTGTGGCGTGAACTTCACGCCGCCTGTCGCGAGCGCTTCAAATTCCGGGAGGGGTTTGTTGAGGGCTGGCGTCATGGAGTATTCTGTTTGGTTGCCGCCGGGGCAGGCGTAGCCGCAGATTATAGACGCTGCCGGGGCGCACCCGACCAAGCGGTCAGCCCTTGCCGACGGGTGGCGGCGCGCTTTCGAACAGCAGCGCCGCGACCACCGAGCGGTCTTCCGCGAGCAGCACGTTGTAGGTTCGGCAGGCAGCCGCCGTGTCCATTGTTTCGACGCCGATGCGCCGCCCGATCAGTGCTTTCAACAGCGCTGGCTTCACGAACCGGATGCGCGAACCGCTGCCGAAGATCACGAGTTCGGGCTTGAGGGCCGCCAGCATCTCGAAGTGCGCTTCGGTCAGTGCATCGAAGCTGCCGACCTCCCAAGGGCTGACCTCGCCCGACCACGGCACGATCACGCTCGCTCGGTGCTCGGTGCCATTGACGATCACGCCATCTGGCCCGTGGCGGGCAATGGCGTTCTGTCCTTCGATTCGATCGGCCTGAAGTTTCATTGGTGTGCGCGCTGGAAGCGCAAGAAGCTGCGCCGGCATAATTGTAGTTTTTCGCCGCGCAGCAACCCATCGGAGGCCCTTTGAAACCCATCGTCAAGTCAGCCAAGCTCGCCAACGTCGCCTACGACATCCGCGGGCCCGTGCTGGACAAGGCCCGGCAGATGGAAGAAGAGGGCCACAAGATCATCAAGCTGAACATCGGCAACGTGGCGGCGTTCGGTTTGGAGCCGCCCGATGAGATCGTGCAGGACATGATCCGCAACATGCCGCACAGCGCCGGCTACACCGACAGCAAAGGCCTGTTCGCGCCGCGCAAGGCCGTCGTGCATTACACGCAGCAGAAGAACGTGGCCGGCGTGACGATCGACGACGTGTACCTCGGCAATGGCGCTTCCGAACTCATTGCGATGAGCATGAACGCGCTGCTCAACGACGGTGACGAAGTGCTGATCCCGTCGCCCGACTACCCGCTCTACACCGCGGTCGTCGGCCTCTCCGGCGGCACGCCGGTGCACTACTTATGCGACGAGTCTTCCGGCTGGATGCCCGACATCGCGCACATGAAATCGATGATCACGCCGCGCACGAAAGCGCTCGTCGTCATCAACCCGAACAACCCGACCGGTGCGCTCTACCCCGAGGGCGTGTTGCGCGAGATCGTCGAGGTCGCGCGCCAACACGAACTGATCGTGTTCGCCGACGAGATCTACGACAAGACCTTGTACGACGGCGCGACCCACACCAGCATTTCGTCGCTCGCCGACGACGTGCTGTTCGTGACCGTCAACGGCCTGTCGAAGAACTACCGCGCCTGCGGCTACCGCTCGGGCTGGATGGTCGTCTCCGGCGAGAAGCGCCATGCGCGCGACTACATCGAGGGGCTCAACATGCTGGCCTCGCTGCGGTTGTGTGCGAACACGCCGGGGCAGCTCGCGATCCAGACTGCACTCGGCGGCTACCAAAGCATCGACGATCTGGTCGCACCGAGCGGGCGGCTGTGCCGGCAACGCGATTTGGCCTACCAGTTGCTGAGTGAGATTCCGGGCGTGAGCGTTGTCAAGCCGAAGGCGGCGCTCTATATGTTTCCGAAGCTCGACCCGAAGCTCTACCCGATCGCCGACGACCAGCAGTTCGCCTACGACCTGCTGTCGGAGCAGAAGGTGCTGATCGTGCAGGGCACCGGCTTCAACTGGGCCACGCCCGATCACTTCCGCATCGTGTTCCTGCCCAATTCGGACGACCTGGCCGAAGCCATCGGCCGGATCGCGAAGTTCCTCGAGCACTATCGAAAACGTCATTCAAGCTGAACCCAGACATGAAACCGATTCAAGTGGGCCTGATGGGCCTGGGCACCGTGGGCAGCGGCGTGTTCGAGGTGCTGCAGCGCAACCAGCAAGAGATTAAGCGCCGTGCGGGTCGCGGCATCGCGTTGACGATGGTCTCGCGCCGCGATGTGGCGAAGGCCCGGGCGCTGGTCGGCGACCACGCGCAAGTCGTTGCCGATGCGCGCGAGATCATCGCGAACCCGGCGATCGACATCGTCGTCGAGCTGATCGGCGGCACCGGCGTCGCTCGCGAGCTGGTGTTGGAGGCGATCGCCGCCGGCAAGCATGTCGTCACCGCGAACAAGGCGCTGCTGGCCGTGCACGGCACCGAGATCTTCGCGCTAGCGCGCGAGCGCGGCGTGATGGTCGCGTTCGAGGCGGCGGTGGCTGGAGGCATCCCGATCATCAAGGCGCTGCGCGAAGGCCTGACCGCGAACCGCATCGAGTGGATCGCCGGCATCATCAACGGCACGACGAACTTCATCCTGTCGGAGATGCGTGCGAAGGGCCTCGACTTCGATGTCGTACTGAAAGAGGCGCAGCGCCTGGGCTACGCCGAAACCGACCCGACCTTCGACATCGAGGGTGTCGACGCCGCGCACAAGGCGACGATCATGAGCGCGATCGCGTTCGGCGTTCCGGTGCAGTTCGACAAGGCGTATGTCGAGGGCATCACGAAGCTCAACGCCGCCGACATCCGCTATGCCGAGCAGCTCGGCTACCGAATCAAGTTGCTCGGCATCACGAAGCGGCGGTTGTTGTCCACCCCGACCGGCGCGGTCGAAGGCATCGAGCTGCGCGTGCACCCGACGCTGGTGCCGGCCAAGCGCCTGATCGCGAATGTCGAAGGCGCGATGAACGCTGTGATGGTGCAGGGCGACGCCGTCGGCAGCACGCTGTACTACGGCAAGGGCGCGGGCGCCGAGCCGACCGCCTCCAGCGTGATCGCCGACCTGGTCGACATCACGCGGCTGCACACCGCCGACCCCGACCACCGCGTGCCGCACCTCGCGTTCCAGCCGGGCTCCCTGCAAGACACCCGCATGCTCTCGATCGACGAGGTCGTCACGGCCTTCTACCTGCGGCTGCAGGTGAAAGACCAGGCCGGTGTGCTCGCGCGCATCACCGCGATCCTGGCCGAGACCGACATCTCGATCGACGCGCTCTTGCAACGCGAATCGGCCGAAGGCGAAGC
>JANMWQ010000148.1:0-6247 GCA_031394085.1 Rhizobacter sp.
CCGTCGGCACCGCCCGAGCGCGGCGGGGCGTCGAGCCGGGTGCCGTCGTTCAGCTCGATGTGCGCCGCGCCACCGGCGGCGATATTCGGCGGCGCATCGAGCTGGGTGCCGTCGTTCAGCTCGACGTGCGCGGTGCTCGCGGTGCGACGCAACGTGCCGGGCAAAAAATTCATCGCCGGCGAGCCGATGAAACCGGCGACGAACTGGTTCGCGGGGTTGTCGTACAGATCGAGCGGGCCACCCGTCTGCTCGATGCGGCCCTCGCGCATCACGACGATCTTGTCGCCCATCGTCATCGCCTCGATCTGGTCGTGCGTGACGTAGATCGAGGTTGTTTTCAGGCGCTGGTGCAGCTCTTTGAGCTCGCTGCGCATCGCGACACGCAGCTTCGCATCGAGGTTGCTGAGCGGCTCGTCGAACAAGAACACCTGCGGATCGCGCACGATCGCGCGGCCCATCGCCACGCGTTGGCGCTGCCCACCCGAGAGCTGGCGCGGGTAGCGGTCGAGCAGCGCGCCGAGCGCCAGAATTTCGGCGGCGCGCGCCACCTTGGCCTCGGCCGCGGTCTTGTCCATCTTCGCGAGTGCGAGCGAGAACGCCATGTTCTCGCGCACGGTCATGTGCGGGTAGAGCGCGTAGTTCTGGAACACCATCGCGATGTCGCGCTCTTTGGGCTGCAGGTCGTTGACGACCCGGTCACCGATGCGAATCTCGCCCGAGTTGATCTGCTCCAACCCCGCGATCATGCGCAGCAGCGTCGACTTGCCGCAGCCCGACGGGCCAACCAGCACGGTGAACGAGCCGTCGCGGATGTCGATGTCGACACCGTGCAGGATCGGCACTGCACCGAAGTTCTTCTTGACTGCCTGGATCGTGACGCTGGCCATGCACTCTTTTCCTGAAGGTCGCGGGCGGGCTTGCCGTGGGATCGTGCGAACAGCGCCGTGCAGCGCGAACTCACATCGCCGCGGCAGTATCGGCATTGCCGCTGCCGGCCGCCATCAGGGCAAACCGTTAGATGGCGGGTGGCTCAAATTTGTATGATGATCCGACAACCATGCTCGATTCACCCAGCGCCACGCGGGGGGCTGCCCCGCCCTCCCCTCCGACCCGACTGATGCCGCTGCGCTTGTCCGACCGGCTCGCGGTTCTGCTGGGCGAACAGATCGACTCGGGCGCGCTGCGCCCCGGCGACCGGCTGCCCACCGAGGCGCAGCTCGCGGGAGCCCATGGCGTGTCGCGCACCGTCGTGCGCGAGGCGGTACACCAGCTCAAGTCGCGCCAGCTCGTCGTCTCGCGCCAGGGCTCGGGCGTGTTCGTCGCACCCACGCCGACGAACCAGCCGCTCGCTTTCGACCCGGCCGTGCTCGGCTCGGTGCAGGCGGTGGTTCACGTGGTCGAGCTGCGTCGCGTGATCGAGGCCGAGATGGCCGGGTTCGCCGCGGAGCGCGCCACGCGCATGCAGATTGCCGCGCTGCGCCGCGCCCTCAAGGCCATCGACATGGCCGCGGCGGCCGGGCACGACGGCGTCGCCGAAGACCTCGCCTTCCACCGCACGATCGGCGAGGCCACCGGCAATCCGCAGTTCACGCTGTTGCTCGGCTTTCTCGAACAGTACCTGCGCGAGGGCATGCGCATCACGCGCGGCAACGAAGCGCGCCGGCTCGATTTCATGCAGGCAGTGCGGATCGAACATGGCGCGATCGTCGACGCGATCGCCGCGCGCGACCCGACCCTCGCTCGCCGGCGCGCGCGCGAGCACATGGCGCACAGCGAGCAGCGCCTGATCGAAGGTGGCGTGATCGCCAAGCCCAAACGGAGCAGCCGCAAATGACTCAACCCACACCGCCCCGAGAGGCGATCCCACCCGCCGGCAAGGTGCTCGGCGTGATCGGCCTCGGCTCGATGGGTTTCGGCGCGGCCCTCACCGCGCTTCGCAACGGCGTGCCGACGATCGGCCTCGACACCCGCGCCGAGGCGCGCGAGCGCTTCGTCGCCGAGGGCGGCCGCGCGACCGACTCGCTCGCCGAGCTCGGCGCCCAGTGCGATGCGGTCGTCGTGCTGGTGGTCAACGCAGCGCAGACCGAAACCGTGCTGTTCGGCGACGGCGGGTTGATCGGCACGCTCAAGCCCGGCTCGGTCGTGATCTGCTCGGCCACCGTCGACCCGACGCTGCCGCCCGTGTGGCAGCAGCGCCTCGCAACACGCGGGTTGCTGCTGATCGACGCGCCCGTCTCCGGCGGTGCGACCAAGGCCGCGGCCGGGCAGATGACCGTGATGGCCTCGGGCGCGCCGGCCGCGTTCGAAGCGGCGGGTGCGATGCTCGAGCGAATAGCCGGCAAGGTGTATCGGCTCGGCGACGAGCCCGGCATCGGCTCGACCGTGAAGATGGTGAACCAGCACCTCGCCGGCGTGCACATCGCCGCCGCCTGCGAGGCGATGGCGCTCGGCATGCGGGCCGGCGCCGACCCGCGCGCGCTGTACGACGTGATCTGCCATTCGGCCGGCATGAGCTGGATGTTTCAGAACCGCGTGCCGCACATTTTGGAGGGCGACTACACGCCGCTCTCATCGGTCAACATCTTCGTGAAAGACCTCGGCATCGTGCTCGACGCGGCGCGCAAGCTGCAGTTCCCGCTGCCGCTGGCAGCAGCGGCGCACCAGCTCTACCTCGCGACGGCCGCAGCCGGGCATGGGGCGGAAGACGACTCGGCGGTGATCAAGTTCTACGCGGAGCTGGCGGGAATCGAGTTGCCAAAGGCCGCGGAGAAGTCATGATCCTCGGAGTCATCGCCGACGACTTCACCGGCGCGACCGATGTGGCGAGCATGCTGGTGCGCGCCGGCATGCGCACGGTGCAAGTGATCGGTGTTCCCGGCGCCGGTGCGGCGCCCGATGCCGATGCCGTCGTCGTCGCGTTGAAAACTCGCACGATCCCCGCTGCCGATGCCGTCCGCGAATCGCTCGCCGCGCTCCGCTGGCTGCAGGCCGCGGGCATGCGGCAGTGCTACTTCAAATACTGCTCGACCTTCGATTCGACACCGGCCGGCAACATCGGCCCGGTCACCGAGGCACTGATGGACGCACTCGGCGCGGCATTCACGATCGCGTGCCCGGCCTTCCCCGAGAACGGCCGCACGGTCTTCCACGGCCACCTGTTCGTCGGCGACGAGTTGCTCAGCGACTCGGGCATGCGCCATCACCCGCTGACGCCGATGACGGACGCGAACCTCGTGCGCGTGCTGCAGGCGCAGAGCGCGCGCCGGGTCGGGCTGATTCGCTGCGACACGATCACGCAAGGCACCGATGCCGTGCGCGCCCGCATCGCCACGCTGCAACGCGAAGGCACCTGTATCGCCGTTGCCGATGCGACCAGCAACGACGACCTGCGCACGCTCGCCGCGGCCTGTGCCGAGCTGCCGCTGCTCACCGCCGGCTCCGGCCTCGCGCTCGGCTTGCCGGCCGTCTACGCCGCGCGCGGCTGGCTCGTGCCCGATGCGCGTGCCGCGACGCTCGACAACACTACGGGCCGTGCCGCGGTGCTCTCGGGCTCGTGCTCGATGGCGACGAACGCACAAGTGCAGCGCTGGCGCAATGCCGGTCGGCCCGCGTTTGCCATCGACCCGCGCGCACTCGCGCGCGGCGAGCCAGTGGCCGAGCAAGCGCTCGCGTGGGCGCAGGCACAGCGCGAACAGCCGGTGCTGGTCTACGCGACCGCCGCGCCGCAGGAACTGCAGGCCGTGCAATCCGAACTCGGCGCGCAGCGGGCCGGCGCGCTGGTGGAGGCCTGCCTCGCGCAGATCGCGCGTGGCCTCGTCGACGCCGGGGTGCGGCGGCTCGTCGTCGCGGGTGGCGAGACCTCGGGCGCGGTCGTGCAGGCGCTCGGCGTCACGCAGCTGCGCATCGGCGCTGCCATTTGCCCTGGCGTGCCGTGGACGCAGGCCGAGGGCGCCTTGTTCAATCCACCGCTCGATGCGCCGCTGCACCTCGCACTCAAATCGGGCAACTTCGGCGGCCCCGATCTCTTCGACGAGGCATTGCGCGCATGACCAGCTTCTTCACGCAACGCGAAGAAATTTGCCGCGTCGGGCGCTCGCTGTTCGAGCGCGGCTGCGTGCACGCGACCGCCGGCAACATCAGTGTGCGTCTGCCGAATGCGCAAGGCTTTCTGATCACGCCGACCGACGCGTGCCTCGGTTTTTTGCAGCCCGACCAACTCGCGCACGCGAACGTGAACGACGACGGCCCTGGCGCGCCACTCGCCGGCCCGCGCGCGAGCAAGACGCTCGCACTCCACCGCGCGATCTACGCCGCGACGGAAGAGGCCCAGTGCGTGATCCACACCCACAGCACGCCACTCGTCGCGCTGACGCTCGAAGGCGTGTGGCGCGCCGACGCGATCCTGCCGCCGATCACGCCGTACTTCGTGATGAAGGTCGGCCGCGTGCCGTTGATCGCCTACCACCGGCCGGGTGATGCGAACGTGGCGCGGCTCGTCGCGGGCGAGATCGCCGCATCGCAGGCGCGCAACGCGCCGATCCGCGCCGTCATGCTCGAGCGCCTCGGCCCGAACGTCTGGCACGAAACACCCGCCGCTGCGATGGCCACGCTCGAAGAGCTCGAGGAGACCGCGCGGCTGTGGCGCGGCACCACGCCGAAGCCGGCGCCGCTGACCGAGGCGCAAATCGATCAACTCCGCAGCGCCTTCGGTGCGCGCTGGTGATGGTGAAGGAAAGACAGATGCCGAAATTCGCCGCCAACCTGTCGATGATGTACACCGAGCACGCCTTCCTCGATCGCGTCAAGGCGGCCGCGGACGACGGTTTCGATGCGGTCGAGTTCCTCTTCCCCTACGCGCACCCGCCCACCGAGATTGCCTCGCGCCTGGCCGATCACGGCCTGCAGCAGGTGCTGTTCAACGCCCCGCCCGGTGACTGGCTCGCCGGTGAGCGCGGCCTGGCCTGCCTCACCGAGCGGCGCGACGAGTTTCGGCGCGGCATCCTCGAACAGACACTCCCGTATGCACACGCGCTGAAGTGCCCGCGCGTGCACGTGATGGCCGGCCTGATGCCGCCCGGCATCGAACGCGCCGCGCTGCGCGCCACCTATGTGGCCAATCTTGCATGGGCCGCGGAGCAGGCTGCGGCAGCCGGCATCGATGTGCTGATCGAGCCGATCAATCGGCGCGACATCCCCGGCTACCTGCTGAACCGGCAAGACGACGCGCACGAGATCGTCGGCGAGATCGGCGCGCCGAACCTGAAGGTGCAGATGGACCTGTACCACTGCCAGATCGTCGAGGGCGACCTGGCGATGAAGCTGCGCAAGTACCTGACCACGGGCCGCGTCGGCCACCTGCAAATCGCCGGCGTGCCGGATCGGCACGAGCCCGATGGCGGCGAGGTGAACTACGCGTACCTGTTCGGCGTGATCGACGAACTCGGCTACACCGGCCACATCGGCTGCGAGTACCGGCCGCGCGCAGGCACCTCGGCCGGCCTGGGTTGGCTGCGCCCCCATACCCGACCTACCCAAAAAGGAGACACCCCATGAAGATCCTGATCACCGGCGGCGGCGGCTTTCTCGGCGACCGCCTCGCGCGGGCCTTGCTCGCACGCGGCACGCTCGCGGGCCACGAAGTCACGAAGCTCGTGCTGACCGACATCGCGCCGGCGCGCGCCGATCTGCTCGCCGATGCGCGAGTCGAAGGCCGTATCGGCGCATTGCTGACGCAGACCGATGCGCTGCGCGACGAGCCGTTCGACGGCGTGTTCCACCTCGCCTCGGCCGTGTCGGGCGAGTGCGAATCCGATTTCGACCTCGGCCTGCGCTCCAATATCGACAGCACGCGCGCGCTGCTGGATGCCATCCGCGCCGGCGTGAATGCGGGGGCGACAGCGCCGCGCCTGGTGTTCTCGAGCTCGGTCGCGGTGTTCGGCCCCGACCCGGCGGTGCCACTGCCCGCAGTCGTTGCCGACGACACGCTGCCCGCGCCGCAAACCTCGTACGGCACGCACAAGCTGATCTGCGAGCACCTGGTCGCCGACTACACCCGCAAAGGCTACATCGATGGCCGCGCCGCGCGGCTGATGACCGTGACCGTGCGCCCCGGCAAGCCGAACGGCGCGGCCTCGTCGTTCTTCAGCGGCATCATCCGCGAGCCGCTCGCAGGTCTTGAATCAGTGTGCCCGGTGGATGCCAGCGTGTCTCACCCGGTCTCGTCGCCGACACGCACGGTCGAAGGGCT
>JANMWQ010000522.1:0-1557 GCA_031394085.1 Rhizobacter sp.
CCAGTGGTAGCTGCGCGGGCGCTCGGTCCGCAGCGCCCGGCCGGCGATGAACCAGTGGGCCGGCTCGATGAACTCGACGACGACCGCGGTCAGCGCGCGGTCCTTGCCGAGCAGGCTGGCGGTGAGTTCGGCCGCCGCCTCGGCGGTCTTCGCGGCCAGCGCGTCATCGCGTGCGCCGGAAATCTGGATGTGCAGGTAAGGCATGGTGTCGCTCTTTCGTTTGAAGTTGACGATTGAACTCTAGGCAGCCATCATTCATTCGTGAAGCAGATCATTTCCATCGCATTCATCAGACTTCAAGATGAGTGACATCGACCCCGCCTGGCTGCGCAGCTTTGCGGCCATCGCTCGCGCCGGTTCGATCACGCGCGCAGCTCAGCATGTGCACCGCACGCAGTCGGCCGTCAGCACGCAGCTGCAGCAGCTCGAAGCCGCCGTCGGCGCGCACTTGGTCGAGCGCAGCACGCGCGCGTTGGCGCTGACCGCGCAAGGCCTCGCGTTTTTGCCGCACGCGCAGGCGCTGCTGCGCGCGCAGGAAGACGCCCACGCCGCCGTGCGCCCCGCGCGCGAAGCCGCGACCCACCGCCTCGGCATCAGCGAGTACTTCATACCGGACCGTCTCGGCGAACTGCTCGGCGTGCTGCGCGACGCCGCCGGTACGGCGCGGCTCGAACTGCTGCTCGGCACCTCGGCCCCGCTGCTGCGGCATTGGGCGCAGGGCGAGGCCGACCTGGTCGTCGTCACCGCGACCGCACCGCCGCCGGGCGCGAAGCTGCTGCGGCGCGAAGCGCTCGCGTGGGTTGCATCACCCGGCCTCGTGTTGCCGGCGGGCCAGCCGGTGCCGCTGGTGCTGCTTGGCCACGAATGCCCGGTGCGCGAGATCGCACTGAGCGCGCTCGCGCGCAGCGGCCGCGCGCACCACCTGCAGCTTGGCTGCACCGGCAGTCAGGCCGCGGTGGCGGCGATACGCGCGGGTTGGGGCGTCGGTTGCCTGAACAAGTCGGCGATCACGCCCGACATGACCGTGCTGACGCGGCAAGACCCGAAGCGCTGGCCGTCACCCGGGCGGCTCGCGTTCTACCTGCTCGCGCGCCCGGATGCTCGGCCGCTCGCGCACGCGTTGGCGGCTTGGGCGCGGTGAGTTGCGCCCGCGGCACGGCCCGATCGCCATGAACTACCTCAGCTTCGACCTCAGCGACAGCGGGGGCAGTGACGACGGCGGCGACGGCGTGACCACGCTGGAGGCGCTGGCCGCGACTCCGGCCGACCAGCACGCCGCCGTGATGGCCGAAGTGCAGCAGGTGCTCGACTGGGCGTGGCAGCACTTCCCTCACAGCCACGGCCCGGCCGAGGCGGGGATGGACTGGGACGACGACCTGCAGGTGAGCGTCGAGCCGGGCGGCTGGCACGCGGTGACGCTGACCTTGACCGGCTCGAAGGCCTTCGTCGAGGCGTTCACGGCGATGTTCGGCGACCCGGCTGACTGACGGCGCGGGCCGATCGCGGGCCTGTGCTGCAAGCGCGCCGCAGCCGCGTCGCAAGTCCGTCGCAAGCACG
>JANMWQ010000181.1:0-10212 GCA_031394085.1 Rhizobacter sp.
CCATGGCTGCGGCGACGATCGTTTTCAGTTTGACTTGCATGCAAAACCTCCAGATGGAATGTTCGAACAAAAGGTAACGGTTGATGTCTCAACGGGCGACACAATACCGCAAAAATTCGCAATCCCTATAGTGGTGAATGCCCGGTGGACTGGAGCCTGCGAGTCTTCGCGGCCCACCCACAACGCGCCGGTCAACGTGTGCGATGACGCGCCAATTCCTGCGCCACTGCACGGGCCACCACGTCACGCAAGGTCGATGCCAGCTCGGCGCGGGCCTCGCGCACGATGCTGTCGGCCGCACGCGCGAGCAGCGGCGTAAGCACTTCACGCAAGCGGTAGTCGAGCATCAGTTCGACCTGGCGTTGCACCTCGATCAGCACACCCTCGATCACCGCCTCGTCGGCGACGCGAAGGGGCATGGGGTGGCCGACGAGATCGGCCTCGGCCGGCTGCGCCTCGATGGCCGGCAGTCGCAACTGGCCCTCGCCGGGCGCCGGCGAGGCGCCCTGCGGCCATGCGACCACCTCGGTCAATGTGGGCACGCGTGCGGGCGGGAGCGTGCCGTTGCCGCTCATGGCGTCGCTCCGTGCTGCGTGATCGCGTAACCGCGGCTCGCGTAATGCTTCCAGCGCGCGCGCGCTGCGGTCCGGTCGTCTTGATCCGGCGTGACGATCTCGATTACTTTGCCGAAGCTCTCGAAACCCGCCGGCGCATCGACGCCTAGGTTGACCAGCACATCATGGTGCTCAGCGCGGCTCGCGTCGGGCAGCAGCCAGACCCGGGTCGCGCGCAACCGGTCGGAGGCAGCCTCGCCGTCGCGCAGCATCACGTGCGGCAGGAACTCGAGTTCGTCGAAGGTCCAGAGCGCGCGATCGAAGTGCGTCAGCGCCGCGGCCGGCCCGGCGAGCACCACGCTCGCACCCGAGCGCGCCGCCTTGCGCACCAGACGGCAGGTGTAGTCCGTCCGGTCGGCCACGTTGAAATGAAAGCTGACTTCTGTCATGCCAGACCCGACACGTCATTCGCGATCAGCCGACCTGCGCCAGCACGAAATGGGTCAGCAGCGGCACCGGCCGGCCGGTCGCGCCTTTGGCGGCGCCCGATTTCCACGCGGTGCCGGCGATGTCGAGGTGCGCCCACGGGTACTTGGCCGTGAAGCGCTTCAGGAACATCGCCGCGGTGATCGCGCCACCGGGGCGGCCGCCGATGTTGGCCATGTCGGCGAAGTTGCTCTTGAGGCCGGCGTCGTACTCTTCGTCGAGCGGCATGCGCCAGCACGGGTCGAGGCCTTTCTCGCTCGCGGCCTGCATTTGCCCGGCCACTTTGTCGTCGGCCGTGAACAGGCCCGAATGGTGGTGGCCGAGCGCGATCACGCAGGCGCCGGTGAGCGTGGCCACGTCGACCACGACCGCGGGTTTGAAGCGCTCGGCGTAGGTCAGCGCATCGCACAAGATCAAGCGGCCTTCGGCGTCGGTGTTGAGGATCTCGATGGTCTGGCCCGACATGCTGGTGACCACGTCGCCCGGCTTGACCGCGTTGCCGGCCGGCATGTTCTCGCACGACGGGATGATGCAGACGAGGTTGAGCTTCGGCTTGAGCTCGGCGATCGCGCGCAGCGTGCCGAGCACGCTGGCCGCGCCACCCATGTCGTTCTTCATCTCGTCCATTTCGCCGCCGGGTTTGAGCGAGATGCCGCCGGTGTCGAAGGTGATGCCCTTGCCGACCAGCACCACCGGCGCCTGCGACTTGGGCGCGCCATCGTAGCGCGCGACGATGAAGCGCAGCGGCTCGGTCGAGGCCTGCGCGACCGACAGGAACGAGCCCATGCCGAGCTTCTCGCAGGCCTTGCGGTCGAGCACCTCGACCTTCAACGCGTATTCCTTGCCGAGCTTCTTGGCCACATCGGCCAGGTGCGTCGGCGTGCAGTGGTTGCCGGGGCGGTTCGCCCATTCGCGCGCCAGGTTCATGCCGGCGGCGATCGCGTGGCCGCGCGCCAGCCCTTGCTGCACCGGCTTCAGATCGGCCTTGGCGCACAGCAGCGTGACCTTCTCCAGCTTGGACGCGGCCGGTGCGCTCGGCTTGGTATGGCGATAGAGGTAGGTGCACTCGCGCGCGGCGGTGACGACCGCTTCGGCATGCGCATCGGTCAACGAACCCGCACCGGCCAGGCCGATCGCGACGTGCTTGGCGCCGCTGCCTTTGACCAGGTTGATGCCGTTCGCGACGGCGGTCTTGAACGCCTTCACGGTCGGTCCGCCGGTCGCCACGAACACGACCCGCGCGGCCCGAATACCGACCGGGCGGTGCAGGCAGATGGCCTTGCCGGCCTTGAGCGAAAGGTCGCCCTGCGCGATCGCATCGCTGAGCGCGGCGGCGAGCGGCGCGTCGAGCGTCGGGTCGACGGCATCACCGGTCACGACGAGCACGAGTGCATCGCAAGTCTGGCCAGCAAGGGCATCGGGAGAAGAAATCTGATGACGAAAGTCCATAATCGGCGGGTCCTTTAGACGAGCTGACGATGTTATTCGATTCCACTTTGCGCCGAGAATTGGCGCGCAACTTCGGCGCCACCTTGGTGGTGATCCTGACCATCGTGCTGACGATGATGCTGATCCGCACCCTCGGCCAGGCCGCGGGCGGGCAAGTCGCACCGCAAGACGTGGTCCTGCTGCTCGGCTACGTGGCGCTCGGTCACCTGCCGACGATGTTGGCGCTGTCGCTGTTCATCGCCGTGGTGGCCACGCTCTCGCGCATGTACCGCGAGAGCGAGATGACGATCTGGTTCGCCAGCGGCGTCGGGCTGACGCGTTTCGTGCGCCCGGTGCTGCGCGTGTGCTGGCCGGTGCTGCTGGTGATCGGACTGCTCGCGCTGTTCGTCTGGCCGTGGCAGAACCAGCGCGGCGTCGAGCTCAAAGAACGCTTCGAGCGCCGCTCCGATCTGTCACGCGTCGCGCCCGGCCAGTTTCAGACCTCGAACGACGGCACGCGCGTGTTCTTCATCGAGCGCGACGCGGCCGACAGCCGCACCGGTCGCAACGTCTTCATCCTGAGCTCGCTGCCCGATTCCGAATCGGTCACCTCGGCGCGCAGCGGCCGCATCGAGCTGGTCAGCGACGACCGCTTCCTGCAGCTCAGCCGCGGCCAGCAAAACGAAGAGAACATGAAGACCGGCGACAAGACGCTGGCGCGATTCGAGGGCTACAGCGCGCGCATCGGCGAGCGGGTCATTTCGGGCATGGACAACCTGCCGCCGAAGGCACGCACCAGCCTCGCGCTGCTGCAGGAGCCGACCGCCCGAAACCGGGGTGAGCTGGTGTGGCGGCTCGGCCTGCTCTTGGGCGCAGCCAACATGGTGCTGCTCGGCATCGGCCTCTCGGCCACCAACCCGCGCCGCGCCAGCAACTGGAACCTGCTGTTCGCGCTGCTCGCCTTCGCGATCTACTACAACGCCATCAACTTGTCGCAAGCCTGGGTGGCGGGCGGCAAGGTCAGCATGGGTGCAGCCCTCGCGCTGACGCACGGCAGCGCGTTCCTGATTGCGATGGGTCTGCTCTGGTGGCGCGAAACCGGCAACCGCCGCGGTCGCTGGCGCGCGCGCCTGGCCGCTGGAGCGGCCGGCACATGAAGACCATTCGCCGCCTGTTCTATGTCGACATCGTGACGGCTGTGGCGTTCGTCGCCGCCGCCTTCCTGTCGCTGTCGTTCTTCATCGACTTCATCGACCAGCTCGGCGATGTCGGCCAGAACGGCTACACCATGGTCCAGGCGACGCTGTACTCGCTGCTGCTGGTGCCCGGGCACTTCTACGAGGTCGCGCCGATCGCGGTGCTGATCGGCACGATCTACACGCTGTCGCGCATGGCGCAGTCGTCGGAGTACACGATTTTGCGCACCGGCGGCCTCGGGCCGTGGCGTGCGCTCTCGCTGCTCGCGACACTCGGTTTGGTGTTCGGCGTGCTGACTTTCGTCGTCGGCGACTACCTCGCACCGTTCAGCGAGCGCCAGGCCCGGCAGGTGCAGGCCATGTACAAGGGCGGCATGAAGCTCGGCCGCTCGGGCGCGTGGCTCAAAGACCATGTGATGACGGCCGAGGGCGAGCGCAGCTACTCGATCAATGTCGGCTCGGCCGGGCCGAAGACCTTGCTGCACGACATCCGCATCTTCGAGTTCGACGGCGACGGCCGCTTGCTGCGGCGCATCGGTGCGGTCAGCGCACGAGTCGAATCAAACCAGAACTGGGCGTTGAAAGACGTGACATTGACGCGCTGGGCCGCCGACAAGGCCACCGGCGGCAACGCGCAAGCGCGGGTGCAGGTGCCCGAACAAAAGCTGGCCGAGCTCGCGTGGCGCAGCAGCCTGTCGGCCGCGGTGGTCGCGGCCGCCGTGTCGCCGGTCAGCGCGATGTCGACGATCGATCTGGCGCGCTATATCGTTCACCTCGCCGACAACGAGCAGGCCGCGCAGAGTCACCAAATCCAGTTCTGGAAACGCGCGCTCTACCCGTTCGCCTGCCTTGTGATGGTCGGCCTGGCGCTGCCGTTCGCCTACATGCACGCGCGCAGCGGCGGTGTCAGCCTCAAGGTGTTCGGCGGCATCATGCTGGGCATCAGCTTCGTGCTGCTGAACAACGTCGCCGGTCACCTCGGGCTGCTGCGCGACTGGACCCCGTGGATGGTCGCTGCAGCACCGAGCGCGTTGTATTTGTTGTTGTCGCTGGCCGCGTTCAGCTGGCTGGTGAGGTACCGATGAGCCAGCGCGGCATTCTGCTGTTCGCGCACGGCGCGCGCGACCCGCGCTGGGCCGGGCCGTTCGACGACGTGGCGCGGCGCGTGCGCGAGCGCGAACCGGGCGCCGCGGTGCAACTCGCCTTCCTCGAATTCATGACGCCGACCTTGCGCGAGGCCGGCGAGGCGTTGGTCGGCGCGGGCTGCACGCGGGTCGACGTGATTCCGTTGTTCCTCGGCGCCGGCGGCCACGTGCGCAAGGACCTGCCGGCCTTGCTCGCCGAGCTGAGCGCAGCGCATCCGCAGGTCAGCTGGCACCTGCAGCGCGCGATCGGCGAGGTCGACAGCGTGATCGAGGCGATGGCCCGTGCGGCCACTGACAGCCTGACACCGGCAGAAGTAAAAGCGAGCCCATGAACCTGCACCAGTTCCGCTTCGTGCAAGAGGCCGCGCGCCGCGACCTGAACCTGACCGAGACCGCGAAGGCGCTGTTCACCTCGCAACCCGGCATCTCCAAAGCGATTCTCGAACTCGAAGCCGAGCTCGGCGTCGACATCTTCGCGCGTCACGGCAAGCGCCTGCGTCGCATCACCGAGCCGGGCCAGCAGGTGCTCAAAAGCATCGAGGTCATCATGCGCGAGGTCGGCAACTTGAAGCGCATCGGCGAAGAATTCTCGATGCAGGACGCGGGCACCTTGTCGATCGCGACCACGCACAGCCAGGCGCGCTACTTTCTGCCCGAGCCGGTGGCGCAGTTGCGCAAGCGTTTTCCGAAGGTCAACATCAGCCTGCACCAGGGCTCGCCGGAACAGGTCGCGCGCATGGTGCGCGACGAAGTGGCCGACATCGGCATCGCGACCGAGGCACTGTCTGACGTGGCCGAGCTCGTCAGCCTGCCCTGCTACGAATGGCGTCACGCGATCGTGATGCCGGCGGGTCACCCGCTGGCGCAGGTCGAACGCATCTCGCTCGAAGACCTGAGCGTGCTGCCGCTGGTCTCGTATCACCCGTCGTTCAGTGGCCGCACGCGCGTCGATCAAGCGTTCGCCGCGCGCAACCTCAAGCCCAACATCGTGCTCGAGGCCATCGACGCCGACGTGATCAAGACCTATGTGCGCATCGGCCTGGGCGTGGGCATCGTCGCCGAGATCGCCGTGCGCGACGATCCGCCCGGTGGCGACCTGGTCTCGCGCCCGGCCGGCCACCTGTTCGGCAACAACGTCACGCGCATCGCATTCAAGCGCGGCGCCTACCTGCGCGAGTTCGTCTACGCCTTCGCCGAAATGCTTTCGGATCGCCTGAACCGCAAGCTGATCGTCGGGGCAATGGCAGGCGAGGCCGACGACTATCAACTCTGAGCATGGAATGCTTCACCGCATTTGCTTATTTCGGCCATGAACACTTTTCACACGCCCCAGGTCACCAGCCGCCTGCCGAACGTCGGCACGACCATCTTCAGCGTGATGTCGGCGCTCGCGCTCGAGCACGGCGCCGTCAACCTCGGCCAGGGCTTCCCTGATTTCGAATGCGACCCGCGCCTGATCGACGCGGTCGACACCGCGATGCGTGCCGGCCTGAACCAGTACCCGCCGATGGCTGGCGTGCCGGCGCTGCGCGACGCGGTCGCCGCCAAGATCGCCGCGATGTACGGCCACGCCTACGACCCTGGCAGCGAGATCACGATCACCGCCGGCGCCACGCAGGCGATCCTCACGATCATCCTGGCCGCTGTGCATCCGGGCGACGAAGTGATCGTGCTCGATCCCTGCTACGACAGCTACGAACCGAACATCGAGCTCGCCGGCGGCACGGCGGTGCATGTGCCGCTCACGCCGGGCACGTTCGAACCCGACTTCGCGAAGATCGGCGCCGCGATCACGCCGCGCACCCGCGCGATCGTGGTCAACACGCCGCACAACCCGAGCGCCACGGTCTGGTCGGCAGAGCACATGACGCTGTTGGCCGCAATGCTGCGCAACACCGACATCCTGGTCATTGCCGACGAAGTCTACGAACACATGGTGTTCGACGGCGCCGCACACCAGAGCGTGGCGCGGTTTCCCGAGCTGGCGCAGCGCAGTTACGTCGTCTCGAGCTTCGGCAAGACGTACCACGTGACCGGCTGGAAGGTCGGCTATGTGGCCGCGCCGGCGTCGCTGATGGCCGAGTTCCGCAAAGTGCACCAGTTCAATGTGTTCACGGTCAATACGCCGGTACAGCACGCACTCGCGAACTTCATGACCGAACCGACGCACCACCTCGGCCTGCCGGCGTTCTACCAGCGCAAGCGCGATCTGTTTCTCGGGGGCCTCGCAACCACGCGGTTGCGCCCGCTGCAAACGCGGGGCAGCTTTTTCCAGTGCGTGGATTATTCGGATGCGAGCGACCTGCCCGAGGCCGATTTCTGCCGCTGGCTCACGACCGAAATCGGCGTCGCGGCGATTCCGCTGGCGGCGTTTTACGACGGTGGGTTCGAACAGCGCATCGCGCGCTTTTGCTTCGCCAAGAAAGACGAAACGCTGAACCTCGCGCTCGACCGCCTGGCCAAGCTCTGAGGCCGCCGGCTCAGCGGTTGCCGCCGGTTTTGGGCGACCGCGCCGGCGGCTCGGCCGGCGCATCGAGATCGAAGTCGATGAAGTGCGAATCGGCCGACAGTCGCGGCCGGCCCGATCGGCGCAGCGCCGACGGCGTGGTCTCGACATCCTGGGTGGCGCCCGGACCGAACGTCACGTCGAGGTCGAGCGGCATGGTCATCATGTCGCTGTGCACGAAGTCGCCGGACTGCGTGGTCGGTGTCAGACGCGAGATCGGCTCCTCGCCGGGATCGTCGAGCGGCAGCAGCAGGTCGACCGCAGTGTTTGGCAGCACACCGGCATGCTCGGCGAGATCGCGCGCGATCGAATAGAGGAACAGCAGTTCGCGGTATGCCGGCAGGTCGAAGGTTTCGTCGGTCTTGTTGCGACGAAACAGCGACGCGTCGAGCGTTTCCATGACGCGCACCGGCGCTCCCCAGATCTGCTGCAGCCGCGCGATCGTGTCCGGGTAGTCCTCGAGCGCCCGGCCTTGTTGAAGGTCTGCATTCCAGTCGGGCGCGTACGAATTGAAGCGGCGGTTGAAACGCTCGCGGATGCGCTGGTAAGCGTCGTCGTCACCACGGCGGCGGTAAATTTCCAGCAGCTTGAGGTAGGGCAGCGGGCTGATGCCACCATCGCTGCGCACGTGGCTCATCAGCAGCTCGATCGCCGCCTCGTCCTGCCCGAGCACGATGAAGAAGTCGGCCTGTTGTTCCAGGTCGATCAGCTCTTCGACCGACAACTCGCGCGCCGGCTCGACGGTTATCGGCGCGGGCACGACGAGCGGCGCGGGCGGTGCGTGCTGCTCGTCTTCGTCGATGAGGGTCGAGACGGCGAACGCATCGGCGGCCGTCTGCGGCGAGCCGAGCGGCTGTGGCGCCGACAGCGCAGCCTCGACCGGCACGACCGTGAACCGGGCGCTCGACGACGCCGGCACCGGCGCCGGACCCGACCACCACTGCGCCGACCGGCTTGCACGCGACTGACGCCACCAAAGCCCCGCCACGGCAAGTGCGAGCAGTGCAGAGATCCACGCCAGCGCGTAGACCAGCGGATTCGCGTAGCGCTCGGTCTCGGCCGCCTTCAACCGCGCCTGCAGTGCCGCCAACGCGGCTTGTGTGGCTTGTGAGTCGCTGCGCACCTTCGCGAGGCCGTCTTCGAGCGACTGAATGCGCTGGCGCTCCTTCGCGAGCAGTTCGGCAGCGTCGTCGCGCTTCGCGGACGAGGCCGGCTCGGCGGGCGCCAGTGGCGGCGCCACGGCGAGCACGGGCATCCCGGCCGAGGCGGCTGCAGCCGCGGTGCGCGCGGCGACCGGCGTGGCTGCTTCGAGCTGCAGGCGGGAACCGGACGGCGCGGCGCGGGCGACGCTCGGCTGGCGCAGCGCACCGCTCGGGCGTTTTGGTTGGTCGGCACGCGCCGGCACAGGCTCGCGTGGCGCGCCGGAGCTTTCGGCGGCGACACGTTGCGCGGGTGTGCTCGCGCGGTCGCGGGTTGGTGCAGCGCTGCGCTCGGCGCGTCGCGCGCTCCGCGCCGGCGCATCGCCGCCCTGCACCATCGTCACGATCGGCGCGACCTGCGAATCCAAGCGCTGCGGTGGAAGTGTTTCGACCGGCGCGGTTTGCGCGGCATTGACGAGCGGCGGGTCGATGAAGGCGACGAACCTGCGCGTCACCTTGGCATTGCAGCCGAGCGTGACGCTGACCGTGACCACCGGCTCGTCGATCAACGTGGTGGTCGTGATGCGAACGCTGCGACCGGCCGCATCGGCCCCGCCTTCGAGCGTGACGCGGACCTGCTGCGGCTGCAGCTTGTTGTCGCCCGCCTGGACTTCGGCCGAGACGCATTCGCGCGGCAGCACTTCATCGGGGTCGAGGCGGACACCGGCGCTGAAGTTCAGCGGCTGGCCCAGTTGCGTCGAATTGCTGACTCGCCCAAAGCCCACCGCATGTGCCGAGGTGGCCAGGCAGAGCGCAGTGCCGATCGCGAGGGTCGCGGTGAGGATCGAAACTGCGCGCATGCGGGGTGGGTGTCGGCGGGGGTCGTCGCTGTTGTAAGGCCGAGGCACTCTAGCATGAAGCCACCACCGAAACGGGCTCGCGCGCCCGGCAAACGGGACCGGCGTGACACAATTCCCGGGGCCGTCGGCAGTGCCTTTGCACCCGCTCCAGATGAACGCGAAACACCTCCCAAATCGATCGATCGGAAGCGCCCCATGACCGCCGAACTGCTCACCGAACGCATCGGCTCCACGCAGCTGCTGACCCTCAGCGATCCGGCCACGCGCAACGCCCTGTCGCACCAGGTGATCGCGGCTGTCATCGAATCGCTGAACCTGGCCGAGGCCGAACCGGAGATTCGCTGCGTGCTGCTGCGCGGCGACGGCGGTCACTTCTGCGCCGGTGGCAATTTGCAGGGCCTGCTGACACGCCGCCGCGCGGGCCCGCCGTCACAAGTGAAGATGCTCGAGCACCTGCACCAGCTCATCGATGCGCTGCAGGTTTTTCCGAAGCCGGTGATCGCGGCTGTCGAGGGGGCAGCGGCCGGTGCTGGCTTCTCGCTCGCGCTGGCCTGCGACCTGATCGTGGCGGCCGACGACGCACGCTTCATGCTGTCGCACAGCCGGCTCGGCTTGTCGCCCGACGGCGGCGCGACCTGGGCCCTGACCCAGGCGCTGCCACGCGCGCTGGTGCAACAACTCGTCTGGCTCGGCGAGCCGGTGACGGCGCAGCAATTGCACGGCTGGGGCATCGTCGGCCGGGTTGCCGACCGCGGGCACGCAGTCGCCGAAGCGCTGCGCCTTGCCGAGCGGCTGGCCGCCATGGCGCCGAACGCGATCGCGAGCGGCAAGCAACTGGTGCGGCAGGCCGCCGGCCGCTCGCTGAACACGCAACTCGATGCCGAGCGCGATCACTTCG
>JANMWQ010000202.1:0-4019 GCA_031394085.1 Rhizobacter sp.
TGTTCGCCTGCGTGATGCCGCGCTTCGACCTGAAAGACCTGCGCTGCGAGAGCCGCTACCTTGATCGCTACTCGGGCCGGCAAATGCCCGAGATGGACGGCTTCGGCTGGTTCGCGTTCGAGCGTGTCGCGGCCCTGTGCACGCCGAAGATGGCGGCGGTGCTGGGCAGCAAGATCGCCCTCGACGGCGTGCTCGCCCGGTTGACCGCCGCGCCCGAATTCGTCGACACGGCGGCGGCCCGAGCGGCTGAGTTTCCCGCCCGCTTGCCCGATCAACCCTGCCAGACGCCGTAGCCCTGCTCGCGCAACGCGATGCCGAGCTCGACCTCCATCTCGCAGGCGCCGTGGTACGGCATCGGGTTGTAGACCGCATAGAGCTGCGGCAGCAGCCGCAGGCCGTGCTCGCGCACGAAGCGGTTCGCCTGGATGCCAGCCTTGTGGCGGTCGAAGCGCAGGTCGGGGTCGAGGCCGGTCATGCCGACGTAGACAAGGGGCTTGCCGAGCGCGTGATCGGGGTTGGCCTTGCGAAAGGTCGGCGAGTTCCAGACCGTGTCGGCCAGCTCGACCACGTAGACGCTGTAGTGGTGCTTGCGGTTGGTGCGGGCGTTGCGCGTGGTCATGGTTGCCTACACTATCGGGCATGTCGATAGAAGAACCTGCAGACGCCTTCATCGCCCGGCTCGAAGGCGCACTCGCCGAGGCTTCGTTCGTGAAGCTCGTGCTCGCCAAGCCGCACGCATCCAGCTCCGCATCCAGCTCCGATATCTCGTCCGATTTTGCCTCCGACCTGGTGCGCGTAGCGGTGCGCGCCGTGACGCTGAAGGGCTCGGTGCAACTGTCGTTCGTCTACACGCACAAGACGCGCGACATCACGAAGAACACAAACCTTGCCGACGGCGTGCTGCGCGTGCGCGCGCTGATCGACAGCCCCTTCGACCACGCGCACCTGTTCACCGCGACCGAAGAGATCCAGCTGCTGACCAGCAAGAAGGGCAAGCGCACGCTGCTGCGCGGCAAGGCGAGCCACACGGCCGCGCCGGCTGCGCACGACCGCGAGAAGCACCGTTTTCTTGACCTCGACCGCGCCTTTCTCACCGAGCTCGGCGTGACCGACGCGCAGCACCGGCTCGTGCCGGCGATGGCGCGCAAATGGAAGCAGATCAACAAGTTCGTCGAGGTGCTCGACCATGCGCTGGATGAGACTTCATTGAAGCAAGCCGAGCGGCTCGACGTGATCGATTTCGGCAGCGGCAAAGGCTACCTGACCTTCGCGATGCACGACTACCTGCGCAGCACGCTCGGCCTGCCGGCGCAGGTCACGGGCGTCGAGTTGCGGCCCGACATGGTGGCGCTGTGCAAAGCCGCGGTACAGGGCCTCGGGCTGGCCGGCCTGCGCTTCGACGAAGGCGATGTGCGCACGGTGGTGCCTGCATCGATCGACATCATGATCGCGCTGCACGCCTGCGACACCGCGACCGATTTTGCGATTCACACCGGGGTTCGCGCCGGCGCGCAGATCATCATGTGCTCGCCCTGCTGCCACAAGGAACTGCGCCCGCAACTGCTCAGCCCGCACCCGCTGCGGCCGATCCTCAAGCACGGCGTGCACCTCGGCCAGCAGGCCGAAATGCTGACCGACGGCCTGCGCGCGATGCTGCTCGACGCCGTCGGCTACGACACCCAGGTGTTCGAGTTCGTCGCGCTGGAGCACACCAACAAGAACAAGATGATCCTCGCGGTGAAGCGGCCGGGTGCCGGCGCGGCCGGGAATTCAGCCGACGAAATCTGGCAGCAGATCGCTGACCTCAAGGGCTTCTACGGCATCCGCGATCAGTGCCTGGAGCAATTGCTTCGCCGTGATCGCGGTGCCGCTTCGACATCCACCGGAAATCAAAAATCGGCCCCAGCAAAATCATGATCGTGCGGGTCAGCGGCACGGTGCTGATTGCGTGGTCGCACGAGAACATCGCGAAGATCGTCGCGGCACTCGGCATGTCGGACGCGGTGCCGAGCGAGTGGCCCGATGAGCGCTTCGATATCGTCTGGGTCTTCGACCGGGTACGCCAACACACACGTTTCACGCAGGTGCCGCAATGCCTGCTGGCCTGCGATTCGGGTGACGTGATCGCGTCGAAGCCGATAGCGTCGGGTTAGACGGGACAAACACGTCCATTTCTCGGTGTTAGCGTATTTGATAACATGCGTAAATGGCATTCGAGATCGAGTACTTCCATGAGCGCGTGCTCGCAGAGATCGAATCGTGGCCAGTCGATGTCCTTGCCGATTACGCCCGTCTCGTTGAATTTCTGTCCGAATACGGCCCGAGCCTTCGCCTGCCGCACTCCCGTGCCTTCGGCGACGGACTGTTTGAACTGAGACCACGCGAGCGGGCAGGCACGGGCCGGGCGTTCTACTGCTTCATGGCGGGCAAGCGCATCGTCGTGCTGCACGCGTTCATCAAGAAGACTCGACAGACGCCTGATCGCGAGTTGAAGCTGGCGCGAAAGCGCCTGAAAGAGTTGCAAGATGACTGAACTGAAGCACAAACCCATGACCCATGACCACAAGGCATTCCTTGCGAAAGCTCGTACCCGCGAGGGCTTCAACGAGGCCTACGATGCACTGGCATTGGAATATCAGGTCGCCGATCAAATGCTCAAGGCGCGTTCTCGCGCAGGCCTCACTCAAGACGCTGTCGCTGAGCGCATGGGTACGACCAAGAGTGCGATCTCTCGCCTTGAATCGGCTGGCAAGCATGCCCCGTCGCTTGCAACGCTCAAGCGCTACGCGAGCGCCGTAGGCTGCGAGCTTCAAGTCAAGCTGGTGCGGCAGAAAGCAACGTGATGTCCAACGTTTGACATGAGGGGATTCACAAAGGGCGCAGTCTGCTGTGCGTCCAATCGATGGACTGGTTGGCTGCATTTCGCCGCTAGCCATGCAAGTGTTCTCGTACCCGAGCACACTCGTTGGTCTCGTAGTCATTGCCTTCCCGATGCGCAAAGTGAGCCATGCGAAAGACCTTGCAATCAGGATGTTCCTCATTGATCGATCGCTCGAACGGACTCATGACACCTTCTCCGGCCATGAGGATGACCACGCCCGGTCGAAGGCTGCGAAGCATTCCAGCGGAATGCATGCTCCAGCATCTCTTCAGCATCCAGTTTGGGTACTTGTTTCCTTTGGTCGCGCAAAGAGCAATATTGCCGACAGCCACGTTGTGCAGTTCAAGGCCAAGTTTGTTGATGCGGGCGAGGTACTTGGAATTCCAGAACTTGCTGGCGTCCTCCGCCAACGAATTCCAGTAGTCGATTAACGCGTCTTCGTTGCCAGCCGAAAAACGCTGCAATGCTTGCGCTCGAGCTTCCTTGTAGCCACCGTCAGGTGATGCTCCTGGATTGATGCTGATGACGATGATTCCGCCCTCGCGATACTTGCTGCCAACACTGAATGGTTGGGGAAAAGCAATCCCTGCACGTACAAGCCGGTCGCTGTTGAAGCAAGCTTGACACGTGATTGATTCACGAGCGAGAACGATCATCGCTTGGCGATGGTCAGGGAAGTTTTTCATGCGGTCTAACCCTTTACAAGCGGATGTACCTTCTGCACGCCGCTCAAGTCAAACGTTAACCTGCGCCGCCGGCCGCCATCTCCCGCCGACCGAACATGCCCCAGCCTTGCATGGTCAGCACCAGCTCGTGCCGCTGGTTGAACACTTCCCACTTCGACAGGACCAGCCCGACGTTCGGGCGGCTGTTCATAGTGCGCGCTTCGAGCACGGTCATGCGCACGCTGAGCACATCGCCGACGAGCACGGGTTGGGTCCAACGCAGGTTGTCGATGCCGGGCGAGCCGAGGCTGCTCGATTCGAGCAGGTAGGCGTCGCACATCATGCGCATCGACATCGCGCAGGTGTGCCAGCCGCTGGCCGAGAGCCGGCCGAACAGCGAGGCCTCGGCGGCGGCGTCGTTCATGTGGAAAGGCTGCGGGTCGAACTGCGATGCGAACGTGAGGATCGCCTCG
>JANMWQ010000254.1:0-2357 GCA_031394085.1 Rhizobacter sp.
ACCCTGGCCGCGCCGCCGCAGCGCATCGTCAGCCTGTTGCCTTCGCTGACCGAAAGCGTCTGCGCGCTCGGTGCCTGCGCGCGCCTCGTCGGCACCGACCGCTTCTCGAACTGGCCGGCGAGCGTGCTCGCTTTGCCCAAGCTCGGCGGGTTGGACGACGCGCAGATCGAGCGCATCGTCGCGCTGCGGCCCGACGTGGTGCTGCTCTCGACCTCGGCGCGCGTCACCGACCGCCTGGAGGCGCTCGGTCTGAAAGTGCTGGTGCTCGAATCGCGCAACCATGCGGACGTGAAGCGCAGCCTCGCGACGCTCGCGCAATTGCTCGGCACGCCGGCCGAGGCCGAGCGCGTGTGGGCCGGCATCGAACGCGACCTGCGCGCGGCCGTCGAGCGTGTGCCGGCGGCGCTGCGCGGTCAGCGTGTCTACTTCGAGGTCGATGCGACGCCGTACGCCGCCGGCGCCACGTCGTTCATCGGCGAGACGCTCGCCCGCCTCGGCCTCGCGAATGCGGTGCCGGCCGAACTCGGGCCGTTCCCGAAGCTGAACCCGGAATACGTGGTGCGCCTGCAGCCCGAGATCGTGATGGCCGTGCAGCAGAACCTTGCCGACATGCCCAAGCGCCCGGGATGGTCCGCGCTGCGCGCGTTGAAGGACGACCGCGCCTGCGGCTTCGCGAGCGAGCGCTACGAGCTGCTGATCCGACCCGGGCCGCGCATGGGCGAGGCGGCCGGCGTGATCGCCGATTGCCTCGTGGCGCTCGTGCCGATCGCGCCCGCGGCATCGATGCAGAAGCCGCGCTGATGAGCGGACTCGATTCGCAGCGCCGCCACCGCCTCGCGATCGGGCTCGCGCTCATCACCGCGATGCTGCTGATCGCTGGGCTGGCGGCGGGCAGTGAAGGCTGGTCGTTACCGCAACTGCTGCAGACCTGGAACAGCGCCGATGGTGCGCTGATCGTCGGCCAGATCCGCGCCCCGCGCACGCTCGGCGCGTGGTTGGTCGGCGCCTTGCTCGGCCTCGCGGGTGCGACCGCGCAAGGGCTGTTCCGCAACCCGCTGGCCGACCCGTACCTGCTCGGCTCGGCCTCGGGCGCGTCGCTCGGCGTCGTGCTCGTGCTCGCCGCGAGCGCGCTCGGCGGGCACGCGATCAGCCTCGCGACCGCCGAGGTGGTCGCGCGCATCGGCCTGGTCGTCGCGGCCTTCGCCGGCGCGCTGCTCGGCGTGCTGCTGACGCTGACGCTCGCGCGCGGCGCGCAACAAACCACGCGCTTGCTGCTCGCCGGCGTGGTCGTCGGCGTCGTGCTCGCGGCGGTCAGCGACCTGGTGACGAGCGCCGCACCCGACGCACTGCGCGGCAAGCAGGCGTTCATGCTCGGCAGCACCGGCTTTCTCGGCTGGGGCAGTTGCGCGGCGCTCGCGCTCGGCCTCGCGCTGACCCTGCCGCCGAGCTGGCGACTGGCCCGTGCGCTCGACGCGCTGACGCTCGGTGTCGA
Organism: Rhizobacter sp.; assembly: GCA_031394085.1. Lineage (GTDB taxonomy): Bacteria > Pseudomonadota > Gammaproteobacteria > Burkholderiales > Burkholderiaceae_C > LMDS01. Next base: position 1,493 of record JANMWQ010000254.1, read on the forward strand.
CAGCGCGCAAAGCCTCGGCCTCGCGCTGCCGCGCATCCGGCTCGCGCTGGTCACGTCGCTCGCGCTCGCGACCGGCATCGCGGTCTCGCAGGCCGGGTTGATCGCGTTCGTCGGCCTGGTCGCGCCGCACCTCGTGCGCCGGTTCGCACCGGCCACGCACGGCTTCACGCTGATCGCGAGTGCGGCGGCCGGCGGCGCGCTGCTGCTCGTGGCCGACGTGCTCGCGCGCAGCCTGATCGCGCCGCAGGAGGTGCCGGTCGGCGTGCTGACCGCGCTGCTCGGCGGCGGCTACCTGATCTGGCTGCTGCACCGCCGGCGGGTTGTGCCATGAAAGGCCTGCGCGCCGAGGGCCTCAGCGTCGCGCTCGGCAGCACGCAGGCGTTGCGCGACGTGAGCCTGGCGGTGCCGCCCGGCTGGACCGCGATCGTCGGCCCGAACGGCGCGGGCAAGTCGACGCTGCTGCGCACGCTCGCCGGCTTGCAGGCGCCGGACTCGGGCGACGTTTGGCTCAATGACCGCCGGCTCGCGCAGGTTGCGCCGCGCCAGCGCGCGACGCAGATCGCCTGGCTCGCGCAGCAGGGCGAGGCGAGCGGCGAGCTCACGGTGCGCGAACTCGTGCACCTCGGCCGCCTGCCGGCGCTCGGCCTGTTCGCCGCGCCGAGCGCCGACGACGAAGCGCGTGTCGACCAGGCGATGGCCGATGCCGAATGCAGCGCCTGGCAGACGCGTCGCCTGCATGAACTGTCGGGCGGCGAGCGCCAGCGCGTGCTGCTCGCGCGCGCGCTCGCGGTCGATGCGCCGTGGCTGCTGCTCGACGAGCCCACCACCCACCTCGACCCGCCGCACCAGGTCGCGCTGGTGCGGC
>JANMWQ010000257.1:0-2137 GCA_031394085.1 Rhizobacter sp.
GCGCTGCGCCGCGCCGCGCAGCCGTTCGCGAACCGCTGGTACAGCGGCCTGACCGACCCGCTCGGCCTGCACGATCTGGCATGGTTCACGCGCGACGGCGAGTTGCTGCAAGGCGACGCCTGGGCCGACCCGACCGCGCACGTGCTTGGCTGCCTGATCGGCGAACCCGGGCGCGCCGCGGCGCCGTTGCTGTTGCTCGTGAACGCCGACGCCGACGACACGACCTTCATGCTTCCCGCAGGGGTTTGGGAAGTGCTTCTCGACACCACGCAACCGGCCGGCATCGGAACATGGCATGGTCAAGGCGAGGTGGCGTTATCGCTCCCGGCGAACTCCCTGTTGCTTCTTGCCGCTGCCGGGGCGAACGTCCGCATTTGACGCAAACTTGGCTTGCGCAGATGCCCAATCAGATTCATATTCGCATCTTGTTTGATGACTTGAAGATGCCATGCGAACCACAGTCACGATTGACGACGATTTATACAACGAGGCCCTGCAAGTGGCCGACCCGGCGATGGACAAGGCCGATCTGTTCCGTGAAGCGATCAAGACCTTCGTTCGCGTGCAAGCGGCGAAGCGCCTTGCGGCGCTGGGCGCCACCACTCCAAAGATGCCCGACGTACCTCGACGACGCGGCGCGTCATCGTGACGACGGGCGTGTTAGTCGACACATCCGTATGGGTCGACCACTTTCGAAGGCGCAACGGAGGGCTGGTGGAGCTTCTGTCCCGCGACCTCGCTCTGACGCATCCGATGGTTCTGGTCGAACTTTCGTGCGGGACGCCGCCCGCACCACGCCTTCAAACGCTGAACGACATCGGAGTCCTTCGACAAACGCAGCAAGCGAGCTTGCGCGAGGTGTCGGACTTCATCGAGCGCGAAGAACTGTATGGCCTCGGCTGCGGTTTGGTCGACATGGTTCTGTTGACATCCACACTGATCACGACCGCCGCAGCGTTGTGGACGCTCGACAAGCGACTCTCCGCACTCGCGGACCGGTTCGGTGTGTTGTATGAACCAGCAGTGAAGTAGCCAGACCGGCTGCAGCTGCGCAGATTTTTGCAGGCGAGTGTCTCGACGATAAAGACAGCCCATGAAAAGGGGCGCCCGAAGGCGCCCCGCTGCACAGTGGCGAAGCCGCTGCTTATCGAACCACGGCGATCTGGTCGCGCTTGTCAGCCTTGTAGGTGAACAAGGTCAGTGCGCCGTTCTTGATGTCGCCCTTGTCGTCGAACGCGATCGTGCCGGTCACGCCCTTGTAGCCTTCGGTCTTGGCCAGCACCGGCAGGTAGACCTTCGGGTCGGACGAACCGGCCTTGACCATCGCGGCCACGAGCACGTTGGTCGCGTCGTACACGTACGGTGCGTAGACCTGCACCTCGATGCCGAACTTCTTCTTGTAGTCGGCATAGAACTTTTCCATGCCGGCTTTCTGCTCGCCCTCGACGCCACCGGCCTCGGCACAGACCACTTGTCCGTCGGCCATCGCACCACCGGCCAGCTTCGGCAGACCGGCCGAGCAGATGCCGTCGCCGCCCATGAACTTGGCGTTGATGCCGAGTTGCTTCATCTGGCGGATCATCGGGCCGGCCACCGCGTCCATGCCGCCGAAGAACACGACGTCGGGCTTCTTCGACTTGATCTGCGTCAGGATGGCGGTGAAGTCGGTCGCCTTGTCGGTCGTGAATTGCGTGTCGGCAATCGCGCCGCCTGACGCCTTGACGGCCTTCGTGAACTCTTCGGCCACACCCTGGCCGTAGGCCGTGCGGTCATCGATCACGGCGATCGATTTGCCCTTGAGTTCCTTCACAGCGTACTTGCCGAGCGTGCTGCCCAGGTGCACGTCGTCGGCGACCACGCGGAAGGTGGTCTTGAAGCCTTGGCGGGTGTACTTCGGGTTGGTTGCCGACGGCGAAATTTGCGGAATGCCAGCATCCGAGTAGATCTTCGAAGCCGGGATCGACGTGCCCGAGTTCAGGTGGCCGATCACGCCAGCGACCTTCGCGTCGGCGAGCTTTTGCGCCACTGCGGCGCCTTGTTTCGGATCGGCACCGTCGTCTTCGGCCATCATTTCGAGCTTGACCTTCTTGCCGCCGATCATCACGCCCTTGGCGTTGAGTTCGTCGATGGCCATGCG
>JANMWQ010000274.1:0-7829 GCA_031394085.1 Rhizobacter sp.
TCTTCTCCAGGGGCAATTTTGGGGAAGCCTGAGACTATAGCAGAGCATCGATCGGCTCCGTCTTGGTGCAGCGCAACAATTTGGGAGTGGCGCCCAGTCGAATCACGTAGACTGGTGTTAACCCTGAACACGGGAGCCTTCGATGACGAGCATTCCTGACACGCCCCGAACCCCTTCCAAGCCCACCGGTTCCGCGCCTGCGCCGAACTGGAGCTGGGTGCCGATCCGCTCGCTCGGCCCACGCCACCGAGAGCGCATCGGCGCCCATTTGCATGCACTCGAGGTCGGGGATCGCTACCTGCGATTCGGCTATGCGGCCAACGATGCACAAATCTCCAAGTACGTCGACCTCCTCGATTTCGAGCAGGACGAAGTGTTCGGCATTTTCAATCGCCGGCTCGAACTGATTGCGATGGCACACCTCGCGCACTCGGTGGTCGCACCCAAGAAAGACGGACCCGCCGTATCGGAATTCGGCGTCTCGGTCTTGCCTTCTGCGCGCAAGCGCGGCTTCGGCCGACGCTTGTTCGAGCACGCGATGCTGCACGCGCGCAACCGCGGCGTCGAAACGCTGCTGATCCATGCGCTGAGCGAAAACATCGCGATGCTGAAAATCGCGCGCAACGCGGGTGCAAAGATCGTGCGCGAAGGCCCGGAGTCGGATGCCTGGTTGAAGCTGCCGCCCGACACGTTCGCCTCGCACATCGACGAACTCGTCGAGCGCCAAGCGGCAGAACTCGACTATCGCCTCAAGGTACGCGCGCGCCAGGTCGGCGGGTTGCTGAGCGTGATCAACGAGGTCAAGAGCTCGCTGAACAAGGCCGCCAACGTCGCTGAAGAGTGACACCGAGGCGTGCATTCCGCACGTGGAGGTTTCATGCGCGAGGGCACCCTCATGTCGGGGATGAGCAGATCGCAATCGGCGAGTTCACATCCGGTACAGTCGGCAATCGGGGTCGTCGTACCGACCTGATCCCGGCCTTCTGAACCGCGCTTTCCGACCATGCAAATGCTCCCCTGGATCGTTGCGCTCGTTGCCTTGGGGCTGCTGGCTGTTGCGCTCGGCGTTTGGGCTTTCAAGGGCACGCCGAAAAAGTCTGCCGACCTTCCAACCGAATGGGCTCTCACGGCGCGCCCGGTTTTCTCGACCGACGAGCGACGCGTCTATCGCTTGTTGCGTGAAGCGTTGCCGCATCACATCGTGCTGTCGAAGCTGCCGCTGGTGCGCTTTTGCCAGCCGACCGACCCGAATGAAGTGCGCTTCTGGTTCGACCTGCTCGGCACCAGCCATGTGACCTTCGCGGTGTGCAGCGCCAACGGCCGCGTGCTCGCTGCGATCGATCTCGATACCGACCGCGGCAACTCGCGCCGCCTGATGCAAATCAAGCAGTCGGTGCTCAGCGCCTGCCGCGTGCGCTACCTGCGCTGCCCGGTCGACCAACTGCCGTCGGTGGCCGAGTTGCAATTGCTCGTGCCGAGCGCCAACGCGCCGGCGCGCGGCCCGCAGCCGGCCGCGGCACCGCCCGCCAACCTGCATCAGGCGCGCGATTCGCTCTCGAACGCCGTGGCCTCGCGTCGCGCCGAGCGCACCGCGCTCTGGCAGGACTCGACCGTCTTCCAGGACTCGTTCTTCGCGCCGGATTCGCGCGACGGCTTCAGCAGCAGCGAGTTTGCACCGCTGGCCGGGGGCAAGCCGCTGCGCTCGTCGTCACGCCGCGCCGCGCCTTCGGGTTTCGGCGGCATCGACAACCGACCCGATCCGCTCACCGGGGTCGACACCGACGAGCTGAACGACGGCGGCGTCGTGACCGACACGCCGAGATTCTCGAACGCCTCGCGCCACTGACAGCCCGCGCGATGGCGGCGCGTAGGATCCGCGCATGACATCTCACCGCGAGACAAACTCCCAAAGTGCGTCCGAAAACGCGTCCGAGCACGCGTCAGGAACCGCACCAGAAACCGCACCAGAAACCGCATCCGAGACGCCGTTCGCCGGCCTCGACCCCGACACCGTGCTCGACGCGCTCGACGCCGTCGGGCTGCGCGGCGACGGCCGGTTGATCCAGCTCAACTCGTACGAGAACCGCGTGTACCAGGTCTTTCTGGAAGACGGCCGCGTCGTCGTCACGAAGTTCTACCGGCCGCAACGCTGGAGCGACGCGCAGATTCTCGAAGAGCACGCTTTCGCGAACGAGCTCGCAGCGAGCGAGATTCCGGTCGCCGCCGTGTGGCCGCTGACGATCGACGCCGGCTCGCGCCATACCGACCGCATCTCGCTGATCGGCACAACGCTCGCGCAGCTCGACACACCGCTCGGTGCCTACCGCTTCAGCGTCAGCGCACGCCTCGCCGGCCGCGCGCCCGAGCTCGAAGACGACGGCACGCTCGAATGGATCGGCCGCTTCGTCGGTCGCATGCACGCGGTCGGCGCACTCAAACCGTTCGAGTTTCGCCAGACCTTGAACCCGAAGACTTTCGGCATCGACAACCGCGACTGGTTGCTCGCTCAAAACATCATCCCGCCCGATGCCGAGAGCGGCTGGCGGCAAGCCACCGACGAAGCGCTCGCAGCGATCGCAGAAGCCTTCGACAAGGGCAGCCCGATCCGCACGCTGCGCCTGCACGGCGACTGCCACCTCGGCAACGTGCTGTGGGCCGCCGACGGCCCGCACTTCGTCGACCTCGACGATGCCGTCACCGGCCCGGCGACGCAGGATTTGTGGATGCTGCTGTCAGGCGACCGTGGTGCCATGACGCGGCAGCTGTCGGCCGTGCTCGAAGGCTACGAAAGCTTCATGGACTTCGACTGGCGCGAGCTGCGGCTGATCGAGCCGCTGCGCACGCTGCGCATCATTCACCACAGCGCATGGATCGCACGCCGCTGGAACGACCCGGCGTTCCCGATCGCGTTCCCGTGGTTCGACAGCCCGAAATACTGGACCGAGCAGACAACCCGCCTGCGTCAACAGATCGACGCGATGGGCGAGCCGCCGCTCGGCGCGGGATGACGACCCCAAGGCGCCTTCGGCGCCGCCCCCCGAGGGGAGCTCGGGCCGCTTGGGGCGGCCCGGCGCTGGCCCGAGGCGTTAGTCAGGCCACCAGCAGCGCGTTGACGCGCTTGACGTAGGCCGCCGGGTCTTCGAGCTGGCCACCCTCGGCGAGCAGCGCCTGATCGAACAGGATGTTGGCCAGCTCGTCGAAATGCGCGCTGCTGTCGAGGCGCTTGACCAACGCGTGCTCGGCGTTTACTTCGAGGGTCGGCAGCGACTTCGGTGCGGTCTGACCGGCCTGCTTCATCAGCCGCGCGAGGTGACCACTCATGTCGCCCTCCTCGACGACGAGGCAAGCCGGTGAATCGACGAGGCGTGTGGTCACGCGCACGTCTTTCGCGCGGTCTTTGAGCGCCTCCTTCAACCGATCGAGCACCGGCTTGAACGCGGTCGCGACCTCTTCGGCCTGCTTCTTCTCGGCCTCGTCTTGCAGCGCACCGAGATCGACCGACCCTTTGGCCACGCTTTGCAGCGGCTTGCCGTCGAACTCGTACAGGTGCGAGAGCATCCACTCGTCGACCCGGTCGATCAGCAGCAGCACCTCGATGCCCTTCTTACGGAAGATCTCGAGCTGCGGGCTGCTCTTCGCGCCCGCGAGCGTGTCGGCGGTCACGTAGTAGATCGCCTCCTGCCCTTCCTTCATGCGGCCCAAGTAGCCAGCCAGCGAGACGCCTTCGTCGGCATGCGTCGACGCGAAGCGGAGCAGCTTCACGAGCCGCTCCTGGTTCGCGTGGTCCTCGCCGACGCCTTCTTTCAGCACCACGCCGAAGTCTTTCCAGAACGCGGCGTACTTGGCGCGTTCGGCGTCGTCTTCGTTGTTCGCGAGCGACTCGAGCATGCCGAGCACGCGCTTGGTCGAGCCTTCGCGGATCGCCTTCACGTCGCGGCTTTCCTGCAGCAGTTCGCGCGACACGTTCAGCGGCAGGTCGGCGCTGTCGATCACGCCCTTGACGAAGCGCAGGTAGACCGGCATCAGCGCCTCGGCGTCGTCCATGATGAACACGCGCTTGACGTAGAGCTTGACGCCGCCACGCTTGTCGCGGTTCCACAGGTCGAACGGCGCTTTCGCAGGAACGTAGAGCAGTTGCGTGTACTCGGTGCGGCCCTCGACCCGGTTGTGCGTGTAGGCCAGCGGCGGCTCGGTGTCGTAGCTGATCTGCTTGTAGAACTCGTCGTACTGTTCGGGCGTGATGTCGCTCTTGCTGCGCGTCCAGAGTGCGGCGGCCTTGTTGACCGGCGCCCACTCGTCTTTCGTGACTTGTTTCGACGCTTCCGGGTCCCACTCTTCCTTCTGCATCAGGATCGGCAGCGAGATGTGGTCGGAATATTTGCCGATGATCGACTTGAGTTTCCAGCCGCTCAGGAATTCTTCTTCGCCTTCGCGCAGGTGCAGCGTGACGCTCGTGCCGCGCGCGGTGCGCGTGATCGTCTCGACCTCGAAATCGCCACTGCCCTCGGAGCTCCAGCGCACACCCTGCTCTGCCGGCATGCCCGCGCGGCGCGATTCGACGACGATGCGGTCGGCCACGATGAAGCCGCTGTAGAAGCCGACGCCGAACTGGCCGATCAGCTGCGCGTCTTTCTTCTGGTCGCCTTCGAGCGCCGACATGAACTCGCGCGTGCCGCTCTTGGCGATCGTGCCGAGGTTGGCCACCGCCTCGTCCGCCGACAGGCCGATGCCGTTGTCGGTGATCGTGATCGTCTTGGCCTCGGCGTCGAACGCCACGCGCACGTCGAGGCTCGGTGCGTCTTCGAGCAGCTCGGGGTGGTTCAGCGCCTCGAAGCGCAGTTTGTCGCACGCGTCTGAAGCGTTCGACACCAGCTCGCGCAGGAAAATTTCTTTGTTGGAGTAGAGCGAGTGCGTGACGAGGTGCAGGATCTGCTTGACCTCGGCCTGGAATGAGAGCGTTTGCTTGTCCATGATTGTTTTCGCCGGTGCTGCCCGCGGTGGCACTGCGCCACCGGGAAGACCGGGATTTTGGGCCACGAACGCGCCTTTTCAAGCGCCGCGACCGGCCCGCGTCACTTCGGCCGTGGCGGCTTGATCTTTTGGTCCGGCTGCGACAGGCGCCCGGCGCGCAGTGCCTTCACCGCAGCGACCACCGATCGCGCGACATTGCGGGCCTCTTCCTGCACTGCGTGGTCCTTGTCGAGCGTGTCGTGGCTGTTGTAGTACGGCTCGTAGTAGCCGATGTAGCGGTCGAGCGAGGACGCCGCGCCGGCCGGAATCAAACCCATCCAGTCGAGCCAGTCGGTCAGGTTGCGGCGGTGCGCCTCGACCCCGGCCACGTCGCCGTGGACGACCACGCCGTAGGCGCGGCCGGCGATGTGCTTCGGAAAGTCCCAGCCGTTCTGCTCGATCTTCTTCGCCTCGGTGACGGTCTTGCCGTGCGTGGTCGTCGGGTCGGGGTTGCCGCCGTCGGCACAGACCATGCGGTCGATCATCAGCTTGAGCGGGCTCGGCGACTGGTACCAGTACGTCGGCGCGGCGATGATCACGCCGTGCGCCGCGACCCAGCGTTCGTAGATCTCGGCCATCCAGTCGTCGGCCTGGCCCAGCGCGTGGTTCGGGTAGCAGCTGCACGGCCAGTGGCAGAGCGGCATCGCGCTCGAGACGCAGCCCTTGCACGGGTGGATCATGCGGCCGTATTGCGACGTGACGAGGCTGAGGTCGAGCACGTCGGCCTCCACACCCAAGCCTTCGATCACATGCCGAGCGCTCTCGGTGAAGCGCCAGGTTTTCGAGATCTCGCCGGGGCAGGTGCCGTCGTTGCGCGCGCTGCCGCAAATCACGAGGATGCGCGACGGGGTCTTCGCGTCGTGCCATCGCTTCTGCGCGGCCTTGAGGCGCTGGCGTGTGTCGAGCCACTGCACCGAGACTTCGTAGCTCGGGTCCTTGAATCCACGACCGGCCGGCTTCGCGATCTGCGCCTTGCGGCCTTCCAGCACGGCATCCCAGGCGATCGCCTCCAGCCGCGCGATCGCCTCTTTCTCGGGCGCGTAAGCCGGGTCGTAGAAGCGCAGATTGAAGCGCTCGCTGAACTCTGCGCGTGTCAGTTCGGCCGGCGCTTGGCCTTTGCGGATTTTGATCATCGGCTCAGTATCCGCAGCAGGCCCTGAGCGATGCGTCGGAAGCGGCCGCGCCGGGGTGCTGGCTGCGTCCTACAGCAGAATGCGGCATGCAGCTCCGCACCGTCACCGCCACCCGCTACGTCACGCCGCTGCGCGAAGGCGGCTCGCTGCCGGCGATCGTCGAGGCCGACGACGACGGTCTGTACGTGCTGAAGTTTCGCGGCGCAGGCCAAGGCCCACGGGCGCTGATCGCCGAGCTGGTGGCCGGCGAACTCGCGCGTGCCGCGGGCCTGCCGGTGCCCGAGATCGTGTTCGCCGAGCTCGACCCCGAACTCGCGCGCACCGAACCCGACCCCGAGATCCAGGACCTGATCCGCGCCAGTGCCGACCTCGTGCGCGGCAGCGGCGGCCTCAACCTCGCGCTCGACTACCTGCCCGGCTCGGTCACTTTCGATCCGCTCGCGATGCGGCCGGGCACCGAACTCGCGTCGCGTATCGTCTGGTTCGACGCCTTCGTCACCAACCTCGACCGCACCGCGCGCAACACCAACATGCTGGTGTGGCACGGCAAGCTGTGGTTGATCGACCACGGCGCGGCGCTGTACTTTCAACACGACTGGCGCGACTTCATGGCGCGCGCGAACAGCCCCTTCGCGCTGATCAAGGACCACGTGCTGCTGCCGTTGGCCGCCGAGCTCGACGCGGCCGACGCGTGGATGACGCAACGCATCACGCCGGCGCGGATCGCCGAGGTCGTCGCGATGATCCCGGACACCTGGCTCGACGACGAGCCCTCGTTCGCGAGCAAGGCAGCGCACCGCGATGCGTACGCGCAGTACCTGACCGAGCGGCTCGCCGCGCCGCGCGCGTTCTTCGAGGAGGCCGTCCGTGCCCGTTCCATGCAGTTATGACTACGCGATCGTGCGCGTCGTGCCGCGCGTCGAGCGCGGCGAGTTCGTCAACGTGGGCGTGATCGTCTCATCCGCCGAGCAGGGCTTGCTGCAGGCGGCGATCGAGCTCGACGAAACGCGGCTGATCGCCATCGACGCGAACGTCGATCTGGCCGGCATCCGCGCCGCGCTCGCCGCGATCCCGCTGATCTGCGCGGGGGGCGACGCGGCCGGGCCGCTCGGGCGGCTCTCGGTGCGTGAGCGTTTCCACTGGCTGGTGGCGCCGCGCAGCTCGAGCATTCAAACGTCGGCGGTTCACACCGGGCGCTGCGCCACACCGGGGCTGATGCTCGATCATCTGATGCGCAAAATGGTTCGGCCCGCGGTGCCGAAGCCACCGATTCAGCCGGCCCCGCCGGCTTAGCCTACGAGGTAGTTCGCCATCGCCTCGCCGAGCCGGATCGGCTTCGTGGGCACCCACGCGGGGTTGAACTGCAGCGCGGCCTTCGGGAACAGCAACACCACCGTCGAGCCGAGCATGAAGCGGCCCATCTCGTCGCCCTGCTTCAGCGCGATCTGCTGGTCGTCGTAGCGCCACTCGCGCAGGTTCGACACGCGCGGCGGGTTCACCACGCCGTGCCACACGGTCGCCATGCTGCCGACGATGGTGGCGCCGACCAGCGTCAGCACGAACGGCCCGCGCGCCGAGTCGAACACGCACACCACCCGCTCGTTGCGGGCGAAGAGGCCAGGCACGCCGCGCGCCGTTTGCGGGTTGACCGAAAACAGATCGCCGGGCACGTGGATCATGCGCAGC
>JANMWQ010000284.1:0-4071 GCA_031394085.1 Rhizobacter sp.
GGCATGGAGCAGTTCGTGCGCGATGCGCGCATCAACATGATCTACGAGGGCACGAACACGATCCAGTCGCTCGACCTGCTCGGCCGCAAGGTGCTCGGCGACAACGGCGCGAAGCTGAAAAAATTCGGCAAGCTCGTCGCGCAGTTCGTCGAAGACGAAGGCACCGACGACGCGATGCAGGAGTTCATCAACCCGCTCGCCGAGCTCGGCGACAAGGTCACGAAGCTCACCACCGAAATCGGCATGAAAGCGTTCAAGAACCCCGACGAAGTGGGCGCCGCGGCGGTCGATTACTTGCGCGTGTGCGGCCACCTGGTGTTCGCGTACTTCTGGGCGCGCATGGCGAAGGTCGCGCTCGCGAACGTCGACGGCGGCGACCCGTTCTACAAGGCCAAGCTGATCACCGCGCGTTTTTATTTCGCCAAGCTGCTGCCGGAGACCGCGATGCTGATCCGCACCGCGCGCGCCGGCTCCGCTTCGCTGATGGAGATGGACGAGGCGCTGTTCTGATGCCTTGCCACGCGCACCCCGGAGCCTTTGCGATGACCGCCTTACGCCGCCAACTTTTCATTTCGCTCGGCCTCGCGCTGTGCGTCACCTTCGCCCACACCCAAGCCCAAGCCCAAGCCACGCCGGCCGGCCTGTGGAAGACGGTCGACGACGACGGCAAAAAGGAAACCTCATTGATCCGAATCAGCGAATCGGGCGGCGTCTTCACCGGCCGGATCGAGAAGCTGCTCGATCCCGGCGCGAAGCTCGACGCCGTCTGTGACAAGTGCACCGACGACCGCAAGGACAAGCCGATCGTCGGCATGACGCTGATCCGCGGCGTCAAGCAGAGCGAATCGGAAAAGACCCGCTGGGATGGCGGCGAGATTCTCGATCCGGACAATGGCAAGACCTACAAGGTGCGACTGACGCCAGGTGAGGCCGGCAAGACGCTCAAGGTGCGCGGCTACATCGGCACGCCGATCATCGGCCGCACCCAGACCTGGCTCCGCGTGGAATGACGCGGCGACTTCGATAAGAACCCCGAAGGAGTGAACATGAACCGATTTCCAGTCCGCAAGGTTGCCGTGCTCGGCGCCGGCGTGATGGGTGCGCAGATTGCCGCCCACCTCGTCAACTGCAAAGTGCCCGTGATCCTGTTCGATCTGCCAGCGAAAGAAGGGCTTAAGAACGGCATCGTCACGAAGGCGATCGAAGGCCTGAAGAAGCTGAAGCCGGCGCCGCTCGGCATCAATGAAGACGCTGCGCTAATCCAGCCCGCGAACTACGAAGACCACCTCGACCTGCTCAAGGATTGCGATCTGATCATCGAGGCCATCGCCGAGCGCATGGACTGGAAGCTGGCGCTCTACGAAAAGATCGCACCGGCAATCGCCGCGCACGCGATCGTCGCGAGCAACACCTCCGGTTTGTCGATCACGAAGCTCTCACAAGTGCTGCCAGAAGCCATCAAGCCGCGCTTTTGCGGCATCCACTTCTTCAACCCGCCGCGCTACATGGCGCTGGTGGAGTTGATCAACACGCCGACGACGAACCCCGAGATCCTCGACCAGCTCGAAGCCTTCGTCACGACCGCGCTCGGCAAGAGCGTGGTGCGCGCGATGGACACGCCGAACTTCGTCGCCAACCGCGTCGGCATCGCCGGCATGCTCGCGACGATGAAGGAAGCCGAGATCTTCGGCCTGACCTACGACGTGGTCGACGACCTGACCGGGAAGAAGCTCGGTCGCGCATCGAGCGGCACCTTCCGCACCGCGGATGTGGTCGGGCTCGACACGATGTCGCACGTCATCAAGACCTTGCAGGACAACCTCGCCGACGACCCGTTCTTCGCGAGCTACGCGACGCCCAAGGTGCTTGCGATGCTGATCGAGCGCGGGGCACTCGGCCAGAAGACCGGCGCGGGTTTCTACAAGAAGGTGGGCAAGGACATCCAGCGCCTCGACCCCACGACTGGCGAGTACGTCGCCGGTGGCGGCAAGGCCGACGAGATCGTCGCGCGCATCTTGAAGAAGTCGCCGGCCGAGCGCCTCAAGCTGCTGCGCGAATCGAAGAACCCGCAGGCGCAGTTCTTGTGGGCGATCCTGCGCGACAGCTTCCATTACGCGGCGGTTCACTTGGCCGACATCGCCGAGAGCGCGCGCGACATCGACTTCGCGATGCGCTGGGGTTTCGGCGTCAGCCAAGGTCCGTTCGAGTTGTGGCAGGCGGCGGGCTGGGCGACGGTCGCAAACTGGATCAAGGAAGACATCGACGCCGGCAAGGCGCTGAGCACCGCGCCGTTGCCGAACTGGGTGTTCGAAGGCCCGGTCGGCGCGCACCAGGGCGTGCACCGTACCGAAGGCTCGTGGAGCGCAGCTCACTCCACGTGGGTCGCGCCGAGCACGCTGCCGGTGTACCAGCGCCAGGCCTTCCGCGAAACCGTATTTGGCGCGGGCGCACAGGTGCCGCTGGCCTCGGGCACCGAGGTCTTCAAGAACGACGAAGTGCGCGTCTGGACGCAGGACGGCGAGGTGCTGATCCTGAGCATCACGGCCAAGCTGCACCTGATCGGGCAGGGCGTGATCGACGGCCTCACGAAGGCGGTCGAGCTCGCCGAGCGTGAGTACAAGGGGCTGGTGATCTGGTCGCCCGACGACGTGTTCTCGGCTGGCGCCAACCTCGAGCAGATGATGCCGGTCTTCATGAAGAGCGGCGGCAAAGGCATCCTGCCCGAAGTGAAGAAGCTGCAGGACGCGATGCTGCGGGTTCGGTATGCATCGGTGCCGGTCGTTTCCGCGATCCGCGGCATCGCGCTCGGTGGCGGCTGCGAGATCGCGGTCTACACCGCCAGGCGTATCGCGGCGATGGAGAGCTACATGGGCCTGGTCGAAGTCGGCGTCGGGTTGATCCCGGCCGGCGGCGGGTTGACCTACATCGCGCGTCGCGCGGCCGAGATGGCGTCGGCGGGCAACGCCAACGCCGACATCTTCAAGTTCCTGAGCGACAGCTTTACGAACGCGGCGATGGCCAAAGTCGGAACGAGTGCGATCGAGTCGCGCAAGTTCGGCTACCTGCTGTGGAGCGACCTGGTCGTGCCGAACAAGGACGAGCTGCTGTACGTCGCCTCGCAGCAGGTCAAGGCGATGTACGAGTCGGGCTACCGCGCGCCGGCGAAGATGCTGTTCCCGGTCGCGGGCCGCAACGCCATCGCGACGATCAAGGCGCAACTCGCGAACATGCGCGACGGCGGCTTCATCAGTGCGCACGATTTCCACATCAGCGCGCTGATCGCCGAGGTGGTGTGCGGCGGCGATGTCGATGCCGGCTCGATGGTCAGCGAGGAGTACCTGATGGCACTCGAACGCAAGCACTTCTGCGCGCTGCTCGACCACCCGAAGACGCAGGAGCGGATCATGGGCATGCTGCAGACCGGCAAGCCGGTGCGCAACTGAACGTATCGATGCCGCAAGCCAGCACGCCGACCGGTTCCCTCTCCCGCGCGCGGGAGAGGGTTAGGGTGAGGGCGCGTGAACTTCGGCAATCCTCACCCGACGCCGAGCGAGCGCTTTGGAACTCCTTGCGCAGCCGCCAACTCGATGGCTGTAAGTTCCGTCGTCAGCATCCGATCGGTCGGTACTTCGCCGACTTCGCCTGCGTCGAAGCGATGCTGGTCGTGGAGCTCGACGGCGCGCAGCACTTCGAGCCCGAAGCGATCGAAGCGGATGCGCGTCGCACCCGAGCGCTGAGTGCGAACGGCTTTCACGTGATGCGGTTCGACGACCGGCAGGCGCTGATCGAGCGCGAAGGCGTGCTGAAGTCGATCCTGGAGTGGTTGCGCATCCACCACCCTCACCCCAACCCTCTCCCGCACGCGGGAGAGGGAGTCAACGCCCACCCTCTCCCGCGTGCGGAAGAGGGAGTGAATAAAAAGGACTGAACCATGAGCAAGCAAGTTCAAGAGGCGTACATCGTCGCCGCCACCCGCACGCCGATCGGCCGTTCGGGCCGCGGCTTCTTCCGCAATACCCGGCCCGACGACCTGCTGGTCGCGGCGATCAAGGGTGCGATGCGCCAGGTGCC
>JANMWQ010000315.1:0-5706 GCA_031394085.1 Rhizobacter sp.
TCGGAATCGCGCCGAACGAGTCGGCCACCCGCTTCAGCACGCGCGCCGGATCGAACTTGCCCGAGACGGTCAGGGTCGCGTTGTCGGGCTGGTAGTACAGGTGATAGAAGGCTTGCAGGCGCGGGATGTCGACGTTCTCGATGTCGGCGCGCGCGCCGATCGTCGAATGGCCGTAGTTGTGCCAGTCGTACATCAGCGCCATCGTGCGCTGGTTCAGGATGCGGCTCGGGTTGTTTTCGCCGCGTTCCATCTCGTTGCGCACCACCGTCATCTCGGTGTCGAGGTCCTTGCGTGCCACATAGCTGTTGATCATCGAATCGGACAACCAGCCGATGTACCACTGCAGGTTGGCGTCGTTCGCGGCGAACTTGGCGGTGTAGTTGGTGCGATCGAACCAGGTCGAGCCGTTGGCCTGCAGCCCGCGCTTCTCGAACTCGGCCCAGGCCTTCGGGTGCTTCGGGGTGCCCTTGAACAGCATGTGCTCCAGCAGGTGCGCCATGCCGGTCTCGCCGTAATTCTCGTGGCGCGAGCCGACGCGGTAGGTCAAGTTGACCGTGGTCGTCGGCTTCGAGTCGTCGGGAACCAGCAGGACCTGAAGGCCGTTGGGAAGCCGGTACTCGTCGACACCCTCGACCGCCGTGACGGCGCGCATGCCACCCGGCAAGCTTTGCGAGACTGGCGGCGCTGCGGCCGAACCCAGCGAAACGACGAGCAAGCAGGTGGTGGCGATCGAGCGCAGTGGTGAGTGCATGAAAGAGGGCTTGAGTCAGAAGACCGCTTACGACCGCTTGGCGGCAATTTCGTTCCGGTAAGCTTCGATGCCCGCGACGATCTCGGCCTTCGCCGAATCCGGACCTTCCCAGCCCTGAATCTTGACCCACTTGCCGGCTTCGAGATCCTTGTAATGCTCGAAGAAATGCTGGATCGCCTTCAGGCGCATCTGGTTGATGTCTTCGGGCTTTTGCCAGTGGGTGTAGATCGCCAGCACCTTGTCGATCGGCACCGCGAGCAGCTTGCTGTCGCCGCCGGCCTCGTCTTCCATCTTCAGCACGCCGATCGGGCGGCAGGTGACGACCACGCCGGGCGAGAGCGCAAACGGCGTGATCACGAGCACGTCGACCGGATCGCCGTCGTCTGACAGCGTGTGCGGCACGTAGCCGTAGTTGCACGGGTAGTGCATCGCGGTGGTCATGAAACGGTCGACGAACAGCGCGCCGCTGTCCTTGTCGACCTCGTACTTGATCGGGTCGGCGTTCATCGGGATTTCGATGATGACGTTGAATTCATCGGGCGCCTTTGCGCCAGGGGTGACTTTTTGCAGGCTCATGGTGGTTCTTTTGGTGCGCGGGGAAACCCCGATTTTAGGGGCATGAGGTGGCTGTCAGCATGCCTCTCGAAACCGGGCCACGGACAAACGCCTCCATCGTCGCATGGTTGTGTGACGCCCGAAGTCGGTCTCGAATCCCCCATGTTCGACGAGGAAGGACTCCCTTTGATCACCACATCGATGGCGCTCTACTTTGCGCTGGCCTGCGGCCTTGCCGCAGTCATCTACGGCTTCGTGCAACGCAGCTGGATCCTCAGCCAAGACGCGGGCAACGCGCGCATGCAGGAAATCTCGGGCGCGATCCAGCAAGGCGCTGCCGCCTACCTGGCACGCCAGTACAAGACCATTGCGATCGTCGGCGTGGTGCTGGCGGTCTTGATCTTCGTGTTCATCGACTATCTGAGCGCAGTCGGCTTCGTGCTCGGCGCGCTGCTCTCGGGCGGTTGCGGCTTCATCGGCATGAATGTGTCGGTCAAGGCCAACGTGCGCACCGCGCAGGCAGCGACCCGAGGCATCGGCCCGGCGCTCGACGTCGCGTTCAAGGGTGGCGCGATCACCGGCATGCTGGTCGTCGGCCTCGGGCTGCTGGGGGTCGGTATCTTCTTCTGGTTTCTCACAAGCAACGGCAACTTGACGCCCGACAAGAGCCTCGCCTCGGTGCTCAAGCCGATGCTCGGCTTCGCGTTCGGCGCCTCGCTGATCTCGATCTTCGCGCGGCTCGGCGGCGGCATCTTCACGAAGGGCGCCGACGTGGGCGCCGACCTGGTGGGCAAGGTCGAGGCCGGCATCCCGGAGGACGACCCGCGCAACCCGGCCGTGATCGCGGACAACGTCGGTGACAACGTCGGCGATTGCGCCGGCATGGCCGCCGACTTGTTCGAGACTTACGCCGTCACGCTGATCGCGACGATGGCGCTCGGTGCACTCGTCGTGAAAGGCGCAGCCATGTCGGCGGTGGTCTACCCGCTGCTGCTCGGCGGCGTCTCGATCATCGCCTCGATCATCGGTTGCTATTTCGTCAAGGCATCGCCCGGCATGAAGAACGTGATGCCGGCGCTGTACAAAGGCCTGGCCGTCGCGGGCGTGCTGTCGCTGATCGCCTTCTACTTCGTGACCACGATGTTCATGCCCGCCGATGCACTCGGCGCTGGCACGCACATGAAGCTGTTCGGCACCTGCGCCGTCGGCCTGGTGCTGACCGCGGCGCTGGTCTGGGTCACCGAGTACTACACCGGCACGCAATACAAGCCGGTGCAGCACATCGCGCAGGCCTCGACCACGGGCCACGGCACCAACATCATCGCGGGACTCGGCGTCTCGATGCGTTCGACTGCGTGGCCGGTGCTGTTCGTTTGCGTCGCGATTCTGGCCTCGTACTCGCTGGCCGGCCTGTACGGCATCGCGATCGCGGCGACCTCGATGCTCAGCATGGCCGGCATCGTCGTCGCACTCGACGCCTACGGCCCGATCACCGACAACGCCGGCGGTATCGCCGAGATGGCCGAGCTGCCGAAGAGCGTGCGCGACGTGACCGACCCGCTCGACGCCGTCGGCAACACGACCAAGGCCGTCACCAAAGGCTACGCGATCGGCTCGGCCGGCCTGGCCGCGCTGGTGCTGTTCGCCGACTACACCCACTCGCTCGAGAGCCGCGGCATCAGCGTGAACTTCGACCTGAGCGACCCGAAGGTGATCGTCGGCCTGTTCATCGGCGGGTTGATCCCGTACCTCTTCGGCGCGATGGCAATGGAGGCAGTCGGCCGCGCTGCCGGCTCGGTGGTGGTCGAAGTGCGCCGCCAGTTCGCCGACGGCGCGATCATGGCCGGCAAGCGCAAGCCCGACTACAGCGCGGCGGTCGACATGCTGACCACCGCCGCGATCAAGGAAATGATCGTGCCGAGCCTGTTGCCGGTGGTCGTGCCGATCGTGGTCGGCCTGTTGCTCGGCCCCGCAGCCCTCGGCGGTTTGCTGATGGGCACGATCGTCACCGGCCTGTTCGTCGCCATCTCGATGTGCACCGGCGGCGGCGCGTGGGACAACGCGAAGAAGTACATCGAAGACGGCCACCACGGCGGCAAGGGCAGCGATGCGCACAAGGCCGCCGTCACCGGCGACACCGTCGGCGACCCCTACAAGGACACCGCCGGCCCGGCCGTCAACCCTCTGATCAAGATCATCAACATCGTCGCGCTGCTGATCGTGCCACTGCTGCCGGCCGGTGCGAACACGACCGCGGCCGCAGCCGCGCCAGCGACGGCGTCGATCAAGATCGAGAACGGAATCGAATTGAAGAAACCTACAGCACTCACCGGCACCGGCGACAGCGCTGAAGCGCGACGCGTCGAGGTGGCGCTGCAGTAGTCGCTGAAGCCCCAAAACAAAAGGCCCGAGTTTGCGAGAACTCGGGCCTTTGTCGTTCATTGGTCGGGACGACAGGATTTGAACCTGTGACCCCTTGTCCCCCAGACAAGTGCGCTACCAGGCTGCGCTACGCCCCGAACAGGCCCGATTATAAGGGGTGATCCGGCGGCCTCTCAGATCAGCAACAAGCCGCGAATCGACATCAACTCCTGACGCATCTGGCGCATCGAAAGCGCGACTGCCGAGACGTCGGAATGCGGGAGCTTGGGCGACTCGTTGGCGCTGGCCTGCAATGCCTCGATGATCTCGTCGAGATCGATCGCGTCGGTGGCGATCACGCCGTCGCCGCTCGACACCGGCGCCTGCAGCTCGGGTTGCCCGCGTCCGTGACCGGCCTCTGTCAGCCGGTTGCGCGCGCCGCTGATGGTGAAACCCTGCTCGTACAGCAGATCGCGGATCCGGCGGATCAGCAACACCTCATGGTGCTGGTAATAGCGGCGGTTGCCGCGCCGCTTCATCGGCTTGAGCTGCGTGAACTCTTGCTCCCAATAGCGCAGCACGTACGGCTTCACGCCGCACAAATCGCTCACCTCACCGATGGTGAAGTAGCGTTTGGCTGGTATGGACGGGAGCGCTTTCTCCATGAAAATCAATGCGTCCAGGGCAGAAAGCTAAGACTTTACTCGAACTCTTCTTCGGACGGTATGTCGCCTTGCACGACTCCCTTGAGTTTGTGACTGGCGTGAAAGGTGACGACGTTGCGCGCCTTGATCGGAATCGCCTCGCCGGTGCGCGGATTGCGCCCCGGGCGCGGTGCCTTGCGGCGAATGTTGAAGTTGCCGAAGCCCGACATCTTCACGTCGGCGCCCGAAACGAGCGTCGCGTGGATCAGGTCGAAGAAGGCTTCCACCATGTCTTTCGACTCGCGCTTGTTCAGGCCGAGGCGCTCGAACAGCAACTCGGCGAGCTCGGCCTTGGTCAGCGTCGGGGTTTCGAGCGTGGGCAACGCGATTCGGTTGGCGCGCGGCGTCTCGGCCTCGCCGCCACCGATCGGGTCTTGCGGGTCGGTGACGTTCATGCGCGCGCCGCCTTCATGCGCGCAGGCGAACGCCGAGGCGCTCGCCGAGTGCCGCGAGCACGTCGGCGACGGTCGCTTCGGTACGTTCGTCGGTCAGCGTCACCTCGTCGTCCAACAGTTCGAGGCGGATGCTCAGGCTGCGCTCCCCGGCCTTCATGTCGCCGCTCGGCACGGTTGGTCTGTAGATGTCGAACAGGCGCGCCGACTTGACCAGCCCGGCGTGCTGTACGCCGGCGATCGCCTGCATCAGCGCGTCGTGCGTGACAGCGTCAGCGGCAATCACCGAGAGGTCGCGCCACACCGATTGCTGGCGCTGCACGGGCGCAAGGCTCGGCAGCTCACATTTCGTCAGCGCAGCCACGTCGAGCTCGAACAGCATCGGAGCTTGCGGCAACTCGTAAGCCTGGCGCCATTCAGGATGCAATTCGCCGACGAAGCCGATCGTCGCGCCGTCGAGTTCGATGCGCGCGCAGCGACCCGGGTGCATTGCCGGGTGCTCGGCCACGACGAAGCGCGCGACGCGCGGCGCGAGCAGCGCCTCGATGTCGCCCTTCAGATCGAAGAAATCGACGGCGCGGTCACTCGTGCCCCATTGCAGCGCGTCGGCACTGCCGTAGGCCAGGCCTGCGAGTCGCATCGTCTGGCCGACACCGGCGACGCTGACGGGGCCATCGACCACGCCTGCATCGCGTGTGAACGCGCGCCCGGCTTCGTACACGCGAACGCGCGTCGCCTTGCGCGAAAGGTTCAGGCGCAGCACGCCGACCAGGCTGCCGATCAGGCTCGATCGCATCACCGCGAGGTGGGTCGCCATCGGATTCACCAACTTGATCGGGTCGGCGTTGCCCGCAAGCTCGTGCTCCCAGCGCGCATCGACGAAGCTGAAGTTGATCGTCTCCTGGTAGTCGAGCGCGGCCATCTGGTGGCGCAGCGCATCGAG
>JANMWQ010000316.1:0-3467 GCA_031394085.1 Rhizobacter sp.
GTCGCCTTGATCAGCTCGATCGGCGTGAGCATGTTGGCGTCGAGCGCTTTGATCCAGGCGTCGCGGTCCCACTCACGAAAGTCGCCGGGCGGCGGGCCGCCGGCGTTGTTGACGAGGATGTCGACCTGCGGGCAGGCGGCCAGCGCCGCCGCGCGGCCCTCGGCGGTGGTGATGTCACCGGCGACCACACGCACCTCGCCGCCGCGGTGTTCACGGCTCAGCGCGCGCAGCTCGGTCGCCGTCGCTTCGAGCGCCTCGATGCCACGCGCCGTGATCACCACGTTGACGCCCTCGCGCACCAACGCGCTCGCACAACCCTTGCCGAGCCCCTTGCTCGCCGCACACACGAGCGCCCATTTGCCTTCGATGCCGAGCTCCATCGTCACTCTCCTATCGCCATTTGGCGAGCAACCAGATGCCCGCGAGTACCAGCAGCGTGCCCGCCGCGATCCACACCGTGAACGGTTCACCGAGGATGACGACGCCCATCAGGATCGTCGACAGCGGCCCGATCATGCCGGTCTGCGCGGCCATCGTCGCGCCGATGCGCTCGATCGCCATCATCACCATCAGCACCGGCGCGAAGGTGCACACCGTGGCGTTGAGCACCGAGAGCCAGATCACCTCGGGCGCCACGTGCAACGCGCTCATCGGCCGCAACAGCACGAACTGCGCGATGCAGAACAGGCAGGCCACGGTCGTTGCCAAACCGGTGAGCCGCAAGGCGCCGAGCCGCCTGACCTCTTCACCGCTGTAGACGAGGTAGACGCCGTAGCTGACGGCGCTCGCGAACACCAGTGCTGCGCCGAGCGCCGCGTTCGCGCCGAGCGCGCCGAGCTCGTGGCCGAACACCAGCAGCACGCCGCAGTAACTCACGCCGAGCGCGATCAATTGCCGGCGCGTCACCTTGCGCTTGAAGATGAACACGCCCATCGCCAGCACCAGCGTCGGGTTCAGGTACAGGATCAGCCGCTCGAAGCTCGCGCTGATGTAAGCGAGCCCGGCGAAGTCGAGAAAGCTCGCGAGGTAGTAGCCGGTGAAGCCGAGGCCGACCACGGCGATCCCGTCGCGCCTCGTCAACGCCGGTTTGCCGCGCCCGGCCCACCACGCCAGCAGCAAGAACAGCGGCAGCGCGAACAGCATGCGATACATGATCAGCGTGACCGCATCGACGCCGTGGCGGTACGCGAGCTTGACGATGATCGCCTTGCCGGAGAACGCGATGGCGCCGACCGAGGCGAGCGCGAGACCGGGCCAGATGGGGCGCGGCGACGCGGCTGGCCGGCGCGGGAGCGCGGTCGGTTCCAGGCTCAATACGCCACGGCCTGCCCGTCACGCCGCGGGTCGCTGGCGGCGACATAGCCTTCGACGGAAGGGTCGCCGAGCCGCCAGATGAACTGGCCGGCGCCGAAATCCTGGTAACTGTCGTCGATGACCTCGACGCGGTGGCCGAGCGCCTGCAGGCCAGCCACGGTCGCCGGGTTCATCGTCGATTCGACATTGATCTCGAGCCCGGCGTTGAAGCGCCAGCGCGGCGCGTCGCACGCGGCCTGGGGGTTTTGGCCGTGACTCAACATGCGCACCAGCGTTTGCAGATGGCCTTGCGGCTGCATGTTCGCGCCCATCACGCCGAAGCTCATCACCGCCTCTCTGGCGTCGTTCGCTCCTTTCGTCAAGAAGGACGGGATGATCGTGTGGAACGGCCGCTTGCCCGGCGCGACAACGTTCGGGCTCGTCGCATCGAGGCTGAAGGCGTGCCCGCGGTTCTGCATCGACAGGCCGTAGCCCGGCACCACGATGCCCGATCCGAAGCCCAGGTAGTTGCTCTGGATGAAGCTCACCATCATGCCGCGCTCATCGGCCGCGCTCAGGTAGATGGTGCCGCCCTTGACCGGGTTGCCGTGGCCGAAATCCTGCGCGCGCTGCGGATCGATCAGCTTCGCGCGCGATGCGAGGTAGGCCGGATCGAGCAGCTGCGAAGTCGTCACTTCCATGCTTGCCGGTTCGGCGACGAAGCGGTAGGTGTCGGCGAACGCGAGCTTCATCGCCTCGATCTGCAGGTGCTGCGCCTGTATGCCATCGACGGCCATCGAAGCGATGTCGAAATGCTTGACGATGCCGAGCGCGATCAGCGCTGCGATGCCCTGCCCGTTCGGCGGGATTTCGTGCATCGTGTGGTTGCGACCGTCCTTGTCGGCGTAGTCCATGCCGATCGGCTCGACCCACTCGGCGCGGTAGGCGGCGAAGTCGTCGGCTGTGATCGCACCACCGTGCGCGCGCGCATGCGCCGCCGCGGCCTGCGCGATCTCGCCGCCGTAGAAGGCCGCACCCTTCGATTCGCCGATCAGCCGCAGCGAGCGCGCCGCGTCGGCAAACCGAAACAGCTCGCCGACCTGCGGCGCGCGCCCGTGCGGCATGAAGGCCTGCGCGAAGCCGGGCTGATCGCGCAGCAACGGCACGGCCGCGGCCCACTTCTGCTGCACCACGACCGGCACCGCGTAGCCGCGCTCGGCGATCTCGACCGCTGGCGCCATCAGGTCGGCAAACGGCAGTTTGCCGAAACGCTCGCTCATCGCGACCCAGCTCGCCACGGCGCCCGGCACGGTCGCGCTGTCCCAGCCGCGCATCGGTAGCGTGCGCGCATCGGCGCCGTGCTTGCGCTTGAAATAGTCGGGCGTCCAGGCCTGCGGCGCGCGGCCGGAGGCGTTCAGGCCGTGCAACTTCTCGCCGTCCCAGATCAGCGCGAAGGCATCTGACCCCAAGCCGTTGCTGACCGGCTCGAGAATCGTCATCGCAGCGGCCGTGGCGATCGCCGCATCGACCGCATTGCCGCCGTTCTGCAGCATCCTCAATCCCGCCTGCGCGGCCTGCGGGTGAGAGGTGGCAACCACGTTGCGGCCGAAGATCGGCAGGCGTTGGCTGGGGTAGCCGGTGGTCCAGTCGAAAGCGTGGGTCATGGGGCGTGCCACTTACTCCTCCTGGAACGTCGCCTCGCGCTTCTTGCTGATCGAGGGCAGCATCACGATCACGATCAACAGCACGGCGGCGGCGAGCAGGGCGGCAGAGAGCGGCCGCGTGACGAAAGCCGACCAGTCGCCGCGCGACAGCAGCAGCGCGCGGCGCAGGTTTTCTTCCATCATCGGCCCGAGGATGAAGCCGAGCAACAGCGGCGCGCCTTCGCAACTGAACTTGTAGAACACGTAGCCGACCAGCGCGAAGATCGCCGTCATGTAGACGTCGAAGTTGTTGTTGTTCAACGAGTAGACGCCGATGCAGCAAAACAGCGTGATCGCCGGAAACAGGTATTTGTACGGCACCGTCAGCAGCTTGATCCAGATGCCGATCAACGGCAGGTTCAGGATCACCAGCATCGCGTTGCCGACCCACATCGAAGCGATCAGGCCCCAGAACAGCTGCGGGTTGCTGGTCATCACCTGCGGGCCGGGCTGGATGCCCTTGATGGTCAT
>JANMWQ010000363.1:0-6555 GCA_031394085.1 Rhizobacter sp.
TCACGCTGCGCTCAGGCACCGACGAGGTCGCAGCCGCGCTCCGAGTGGAATTGCAAGCCCGCTTCGCGCTCGCCGGCATCGTCGTCGTCGACGCGAAGCTGACCCACCTTGCCTACGCACCCGAGATCGCCGGCACGATGCTGCGCCGCCAGCAGGCCGAGGCCATCATCGCGGCGCGGACCAAGATCGTGCAAGGCGCTGTCGGCATGGTCGAACTGGCGCTGAACGGCCTGGCTGAGCGCGGCCTGCTGCAACTCGACGACGAGCGCAAGGCGGCGATGGTCAGCAACCTGCTGGTCGTGCTGTGCTCCGACCACGACGCGACCCCGGTGGTCAACACGGGCACGCTGTACAACTGAGGCCCGCCATGAACCGCTCGCTCTGGTTCGTCGGTTTCGGGGCGCTGCTGCTGGCAGCGCTCGCGTTGCTGCCCGTCAGTGGCGCATGGTTGCCCGACGTGGTCGCGACGAACTTCTCGCCGGGCGGCGACGCGCAAGGCTTCACGCCGCGTGACAGCTACCTTTCGGTGATGCTCGGGCTGACGGTCGGCGTGCCGCTTCTGCTCGTCGCGGCGGTCGGGCTCGCTGCGTCGCACGCTGCAGGCTTGCTCGACCTGCCGCACCGCGACCACTGGTTCGCCCCGGAACGCCGCGTGGAGTCGGCTGCATTTCTCAGGCTTCACATCGTGCGGCTCGGCTGTGCCGTCACGCTGTTTTTCGCCGCGCTGCACGGTTTGCTGCTGCAAGCGAACGCCCACGTGCCGGTGCGCCTGCCGATGTCTGCCGCATTGGTACCGATCGGGCTGCTCGCGCTCGCATTGATCGCCTGGACGATGGTGCTTCGTCGGCGCTTTCGCGCGCCCGGCTGACCGACGATCCGCCGATGGCCAGCCCCGACAAGAAATCGTTCCTGCTGCGCATCGATCCGCTGCTGTGGGCCGAGGTCGAGCGGCTCGCTGCGGCCGAGTTGCGCAGTGCGAACTCGCAAGTCGAATACTTGCTCAGGGATGCGCTTCGGGCGCGATCGGGCAACAAGGGCAAGTCAGCGCCGGCATCCACCGAGTCACGCAAATCGAACCCGTGATCGGTACCGCGCGCGATGCGGCGTATGCTCAGCGACCCATGCCACGAGGAGCTGCACCATGACGCTTTGCCCGATCGCCATCGTCGCCGGTTGCAAAAAATGCCCGGCATTCTCGGTGTGTCCGCTCAAGACGGTGATCGGCGACATGCCGAAACCGGATTCGCCGAAGACACCCGAGAAAAAATAACTACATGCGCTCGATCCGCGCGAACGCGTCGTGCGCGTGGATCGACTCGAAGTTCTCGACGTCGACGCTGTAGCGACCGACCCGTGCATCGGCATTGAGCCGCAACGCTACGTCGCGCACCATGTCTTCGACGAATTTCGGGTTCTCGTAGGCCCGCTCGGTGACCCACTTCTCGTCGGCGCGCTTGAGCATCGGCCAGATCTCGCTCGACGCCGAATCCTCGGCGAAGCGCACCAGTTCGGACCAGGCGATGTCGCCCAGCAACTCGACCCGGATCGTCACGTGTGAACGCTGGTTGTGGGCGCCGTAGTCCGAGATCTCTTTCGAGCACGGGCACAGCGACTTGACCGGCACGACCACTTCGGCCCAGATCGTCACCGACGGCTTGGCGTTGGCGGGTTGCCCTTCGCCGCGGACCGACTCGGCCAACCACCGGCCCTGGTATTCGAGCAAGCTCTGCACGCCTGTTACCGGCGCGCGCTTGCGCAGGAAGAACGGAAACTGCGCTTCGATGCGGCCTTCGGTGGCGTGCAGCTTGTCGAGCATCACCGTGAGTTCGGCGCGCAGCGTGGGCGCATCGAGCGGCTTGTCGAGCGCATCGAGCCACGCGATGAAGCGCGACATGTGCGTGCCTTTTTGCTCGGCCGGCAGCGCGACATCGAGGCTCCACAACGCAACCGTCGGCGAGACCGCATTGCCGATGCGCAACTGAAGCGGGTAGCGCAGACTTTTTACGCCGACGCGCTGGATTGCGAGATGCCGTTCGTCACGCTCGCTTTGCGTGTCGGGAATGTGAAGCGCGTCTTTCAGGTTGCTCATGGTTGTCATCTTGTCACCGATGTCGAAGCATGCCAGCAAACCGCGGCCCGCGCGACGGCGCGGATTTGAAGCGAGCGTTCGGCCCGGTTCAATGGCCAGATCAGCGGCCGGTTCAGTGGCCGGTTCAGTGGTTGACTGCGGCTCGCACCAGCGCCGGTCTTGCGCCGAAGCGCTTCACGATGCTTTGCTCGATGCCGGCGGCGTCGAGCCCGCACATTGCGATCAGCTTGACCGGGTCGCCATGCTCGATGAATTCGTCCGGGAAACCGAGCGCGAGCACCGGGATCAGGATGCCGGCCGCGGCCAGCGCCTCTTGCACCGCACTGCCGGCGCCGCCCATCACGCAGCCGTCTTCGATCGTCACGATCGCGTCGTGCGTGAGCGCCAGCTCGGTGACGAGCTCGACATCGAGCGGCTTGACGAAGCGCATGTTGGCGACCGTGGCATCGACCTTCTCGGCCGCCGCCAGTGCCGGGTAAAGCAAGGTGCCGAACGCAAGGATCGCGACGCGCGGACCGCCCTGCGCCACCGCTCGCGTGATGGTCCGGCGAACTTCGCCCTTGCCGAACGGCAGCTCGGTCAGCTCGCTGCCCGCCGCCACACCAGCGCCAGCGCCACGCGGATAGCGCACCGCGACCGGGTGGTCTTGCCGGAACGCGGTGGTCAGCGCATCACGGCACTCCTTTTCGTCGGCCGGCGTCAGCACGCTCATGTTCGGGATGCAGCGCAGGTAGGCGATGTCGTAGTTGCCGGCGTGCGTGGCGCCGTCGGCACCGACCAGGCCGGCGCGGTCGAGCGCGAACACGACCGGCAGGTTCTGGATCGCCACGTCGTGGATCAGCTGGTCGTAGGCGCGCTGCAGAAAGGTCGAGTAGATCGCGACGACCGGCTTCAGCCCTTCGCAAGCCAGCCCGGCCGCGAACGTGACGGCGTGCTGCTCGGCGATGCCGACATCGTGGTAGCGCTTCGGAAAACGGCGTTCGAACTCGACCATGCCGGAGCCCTCGCGCATCGCCGGCGTGATGCCGATCAGGCGTTCGTCGGCCGCCGCCATGTCGCACAGCCAGTTGCCGAAGACCTGCGTGAAGGTCGGCTTGCCCGGCGTGGCTGGCTTGACGATGCCGACCGCCGGATCGAATTTGCCCGGCCCGTGGTAGTTGACCGGGTCGGCCTCGGCAAGCTTGTAGCCGTAGCCCTTTTTCGTGACGACGTGCAGGAACTGCGGGCCCTTCAGCTGGCGCAGGTTCTCGAGCGTGGGGATCAGCGAATCGAGGTCGTGGCCGTCGATCGGACCGACGTAGTTGAAGCCGAACTCCTCGAAGATCGTGCCCGGCACGACCATGCCTTTGGCGTGCTCCTCGAAGCGGCGCGCCAGCTCGAACAGCGGTGGCGCATTTTTTAGGACCGACTTGGCGGTGTCGCGCGCGGTGGCATAGAACTGGCCGCTCATCAGCCGCGCCAGGTGGCGGTTGAGCGCACCCACGGGCGGCGAGATCGACATGTCGTTGTCGTTGAGCACGACCAGCATGTCGGCGTGCGAAACGCCGCCGTTGTTCAGCGCCTCGAAAGCCATGCCAGCGCTCATCGCGCCATCGCCGATGATCGCGACGGCCCTGCGGTCTTCGCCCTTGAGCTTGGCGGCCACGGCCATGCCGAGCGCGGCCGAGATCGAAGTCGACGAATGCGCGGTACCGAACGCGTCGTACTCGCTCTCGTCGCGCCGCGGAAATCCCGAGATGCCGCCGATCTGGCGCAGCGACCCCATGCGCTCGCGCCGGCCGGTGAGGATCTTGTGCGGATAGGTCTGGTGGCCCACGTCCCAGACGAGGCGGTCGTAAGGCGTGTTGAAGACGTGGTGCAGCGCGATCGTCAACTCGACGGTGCCGAGGTTCGACGACAAATGCCCGCCGGTCTGCGACACGCTTTGCACGACGAAATCGCGCAGCTCGGTCGCGAGCTGCTTGAGCTCGACGCGCGACAGCTTGCGCACGTCGGCCGGGCTGGCGATGGATTCGAGGATCGGGTGGTTCATTTTCTGCTTCTGCTTCAGCTTTCGCGCTCAACGACTTTGTCGGCGAGCAGGCTCAGCCAGGCGGCGTCGGGCAGGCCGCTGCGGGCGAGTGCGGCTTGGGCCTTGTCGCGCAGATCGTTCGCGTGCCGGCGCGCGGCGTCGAGGCCGAGCACGGTCACGTAGGTCGGCTTGTTGTCGCCCTGGTCCTTGCCGGCGGTCTTGCCGAGCGTGGCCGAGGCCTGGGTCGCATCGAGGATGTCGTCGACGACCTGGAACGCCAGGCCGAGGGCATCGCCGTAGTCGGCCAGTGCCGACCACTGCGCGTGCGTGGCGTTGCCGCAAGCCGCGCCCATCAGCACGCTGGCCTGCAACAGCGCGCCAGTCTTGCGGTGGTGCATGTCGCGCAGCGCGTGCTCGCCGAGCGGCTGGCCGATGCTGGCGAGATCGATCGCCTGCCCACCGGCCATGCCGGCGTGGCCGGCCGAGCGCGCGAGCAGCGAGCAAAGACGCGCCTGCAAGGCGGCGGGCAGCGTGGTGCCTTCTTCGGGCGTGAGCACCTCGAAGGCCAGCGCCTGCATCGCGTCGCCGGCGAGCATCGCCTGGGCTTCGCCGAACTGCACGTGCACGGTCGGCTTGCCGCGGCGCAGCACATCGTTGTCCATGCAGGGCATGTCGTCGTGGACGAGGGAGTACGCGTGGATCAGCTCGACCGCGCAGGCCGCGCGCATCGCGGCCTCGGGCAAGCCGTGCACCGCTTGCGCGGCGGCGAGCACGAGCAACGCCCGCACGCGCTTGCCACCGTCGAGCACGCCGTAGCGCATCGTGTGGCCCAGCCCCGCAGGCGCATCGGCGGGCACCCAACGTTGCAACGCGCCTTCGACCAACTCGGCCTCGGCGCGCATCCACGAGTCGAATTCGGCGAGCTTCATGCGGCGCCGAGGTCGAGTGGCTTCAACTGGCCGTCTTCAAGCACCTTGACCTGCTGCTCGAGCGCCTCGAGCCGGGCGCGGCAGAAGGTCAGCAATTCGGCGCCGCGCTTGTAGCTTTCGAGCAGGCGATCGAGCGGCAGTTGGCCGGCTTCCATCGCCGTCACGAGGCGGTCAAGCTCGCCGAGCGCTTCTTCGTAGCTCGCGGGGGCGGCAACCGTTGCGGTCGAAGAACTTGTCTTTGCCATTTGCCTTATCGTGAAAAGACCCGATTGTAGTCAGGCCGATCGCGCCGCCACGCCTGTGGATCGACGATGCGGTGACGGGTGGTGACAACGGTGAAGATAGCCTTTCGGGCATGGCCGGGCTCGACCCCCCGGATACAATCTGCAGCCTGCCAAGCCCGGCAGCTCCGCGTCAACCCGCACCGTGCGCCATCGGCCCACTTTGGGCCCGCGTCAACCCTGGTTTTTGTGGAGATTCGCCGGGACCATGTCCGACCTGAGCGTCAACCTTTCAGCGCTCGAGCGCAGCTGCTCGCAACTTTCGGTCAGCCGTTATTTCGACGATGGCCTGTTCCGTCGCGAGCTGGCAACTCTGTTCGCGAACCGCCCGCGCTACCTCGGCCACGAGCTTGCCGTGCCTGAGATCGGCGATTTCTATGCGCTGCCGCAAGAGGGCGAAGGTCGCGCGCTGGTGCGCACGCCCGCGGGCGTCGAACTGATCTCGAACGTCTGCCGCCATCGCCAGGCGCTGATGCTCAAGGGCCGCGGCAACACCAAAAGCAACATCGTGTGCCCGCTGCACCGTTGGACGTACGACCTGCAGGGCCAGCTGACCGGCGCGCCGCATTTCGCCGACGACCCGTGCTTGAACCTCGCCAACTACCCGACCCAAACCTGGAACGGCATGGTGTTCGAGGGCACGGGCCGCAACGTGGCGGCCGACCTTGCCGGCATCGGGCCGATCGCCGACCTGAACTTCGACGGTTACGTGCTCGACCACGTGCACCGGCACGAATGCGACTACAACTGGAAGACCTTCATCGAGGTCTACCTCGAGGACTACCACGTCGGCCCGTTCCACCCCGGCCTCGGCCAGTTCGTCACCTGCGACGAACTGCGTTGGGAGTTCGGCGACCACCATTCGGTGCAAACCGTCGGCACGAAGAACGAGCTCGCGCGCCCCGGCACGCCGGCCTACCGCAAATGGCACGACGCGGTGTTGAAGTACTGCAATGGCGAGCTCCCCAAACACGGCGCGATCTGGCTCACCTACTACCCGACCGTGATGGTCGAGTGGTACCCGCACGTGCTGGTGGTCTCGACGCTCTACCCGAAGGGCCCGCAGAAGACGCTCAACGTGGTCGAGTTCTACTACCCTGAAGAGATCCACGCGTTCGAGCGCGAGTTCGTCGAAGCCGAGCAAGCCGCGTACTGGGAAACCTGCGCCGAAGACGACGAGATCGCACTCCGCATGGACGCCGGCCGCCGCGCGTTGATGGAGCGCGGCGATGACGAGGTCGGCCC
>JANMWQ010000544.1:0-3298 GCA_031394085.1 Rhizobacter sp.
GAAGGGAATGGCGATCTCACCGATCTGCGTCATGTGGCCGATGAAGGTGGTGCCGTACTTCTGCTGAAGCCACTTGCGCGCGACCGCACCGGCGCCGACCATCGACGCCGTCATGCGCGCCGAGGCGCGCCCACCACCGCGCGGATCGCGCAGGCCGTACTTGTGCAGGTAGGCGTAGTCGGCGTGGCCCGGGCGAAACGTATTCAGGATGTTGCCGTAGTCCTTGCTGCGCTGGTCGGTGTTGCGGATCAGCAGGCAGATCGGCGTGCCGGTCGTGCAGCCTTCGAACACGCCCGACAGGATCTCGACCATGTCGGGCTCGTTACGCTGCGTCACATGGCGCGAGGTGCCGGGTCGGCGGCGGTCGAGCTCGGGCTGGATGTCGGCTTCGCTGAGCTCCATGCCAGGCGGGCAACCGTCGATCACGCAGCCGATCGCGGGGCCGTGGCTTTCGCCGAAGTTGGTGACGCGAAAGAGTTCGCCGAGGGTGCTGCCGGACATGAGAGGCCCACAAAAGAAGAACGCCGATTTTAGCGGCGCCTCACTGTGCCGCGAGCGGTTCAGTTCATCGATGCCTTGCCGGCGTTCGGGTCGGCGATGGTGAGCAGATCGATCATGCCGAACTGGCTGCCTTGATGGCTCGCGTCGACCGTGGGCAGCGTCGGTGTCCAGTCGGGGTCTTGCGACAGGTACGACTGCTTGTCGCCCTGCAGCAACCCGATCAACACTTCGGCCACGATGCGCCCGCCCACCGGCCCAAGGTGCTCGCCCGCGGTTTTCAGCTCCGACTCCTTCAGGATGTAGTACCACAGCGGGGTCGCGGTATCGAGCTTGAGCGCCTTCAACTCGGGCATCGCGGCGGGGTCGATCACGTCGATGTTCATCGCCTTGGCCACGCGCTGCCCGGACGGCAGCGCGAAGGTCAGGTGGCGCAGCAGGTTGCGCTGCGCCAACGAACCAGGGTTGTTCGGCAGCGAGGGGTTCGCGACGATCGTGGGCGGCAGTGCGAACAAGGCAGACGACAACCGGGTGTCGATCTTCTTGTTCGGCCGCACGTTGCCGTCGCCGAAGTTGAAGAAGGTCGGCCAGCCGATGAAGCGGCGCGGGGCGCGGCAGCGGCCGCGCAGATCGTCGGGGTCGGCCGGGTTCGCGCCGGGGTTGCCGAAGATCATCGCGAACATCGGCGCACCGCCGTTGCTGGTGAAGTTGACGCGGTACGAAGGCCGCACCTGGCTGTGGCCGAAACGATAGGCTGCGACCGAAAACTCGACCGGGATGAACGGCTCGTTCTTCCACTTGTAGAACTTGCGGCCGTGGTCGAGCACGTCGGCCACCACCGCTTGGCCGCAGGTCAGCGGCAAGAATTCGTGCAGCACGATCCACTGGTAATGCCAGCGCACCAGTTGCTGCGCCTCACAGAACAGTTCGGCACCACGCAAGCTCGGCGAAGCGATGCGATCGACGACCGCGTTGTGGAACTTGAGGAACGCGAGCTGGAGCTGCGAGATGATCAGGTTCTCGTCGTTGCGCGGGTCGCCGATCACCGCGATGCCCTCGGAGTTGCGCGGCAAGTCGTCTTTGGTACCACCGCTTTCGATCAGAAACTTGGTCGGGTCGGCACGCTGGTACAGGTGCGGAGACGCATCGGGGCCACTGCCGTAAACGTTGTCGAGAGCGAGCGTGGGAGTCCGAAAATTGTCGATTTGCTCAGGGTCGGCCTGGCGCTCGAGGCTCGAAGTCACATCGAGCGTCATGTCGTGATCGATGAACTGCCCGAGGAAGGTCATGCCCGCACTCATGCGCGGGTTGTTGACGTTGGCAAGGTTCAGCGCCGGGTCGGTGATGAGTGCCTGGGGCGTTGCGGCGATCGTGTCGTTCGCGTCCATCACGCCGCCGGGCTTGCCGAGCTCGAGCAAGGCAGCGCGCACGCTCGGGTTGTCAGAGGCGAACGGCGGCAGCGAACCGAACAGGCGGCCGAATTTGCCGGAATCGAAGTACCGCGAGCGCGGCGGAATGAAGTCGTGCGAACTTGTGGAGCCGTGGTTGGCCATGGGGTTGTCTCCTGCGGTTTGGGGGGCGCGCCACGGGCCTGGCGCAGCGCGATCGTCTGCGCCGAAACAAGCGGTCACCATCCCCTGAACCGCAGTGTCCGCATCCGCGGTTGCAATCCGCACTCACAGGCGTGTGCGTCACGCGCCTTTGCCGCGCGGCGGTACCCCTGACGCGTCAGCTCGCCGTCGGCGCCTGCGCGTCGCGCGCGTCTTCGACCGGCCAGTCGCGGATGTAGGCCTTGAGCATGCGGTTCTCGAAATCCTGCCCGTCGACGACCGCCTTGGCGACGTCGTAGAACGAGATCACGCCCATCAGCGTGCGCTCGCTCATCACCGGCATGTAGCGTGCATGGCGGCCGAGCATCATGCGGCGCACTTCGTCGATCTCGGTCTCGGGGGTGCAGGTGAGCGGCTGGTCGTCCATCACGGTGCGCACGACCGTGGTTCCCATCGCGCCGCCGTTCTTGACGATCGCCTGGATCACTTCACGAAACGTCAGCATGCCGGTGAGCTCGCCGCGGTCCATCACGACGAGCGAGCCGATGTCGCGCTCCGACATGGCGTTGACGGCCTCGTGCAGCAGCTGATCCGGTGACACGGTGAAGAGCGTGCCGCCCTTGACGCGGAGGATGTCGCTGACTTTCATGGGGCGCTTTCGAGACCGGAAGTGTGAGTTCAATATAGCCCACAATTCCTGGCGACGACATCGACACAACCCAGACGGTTTCCAACGGAGACAACATGCCCGGCAATGAAGACCCCGGCTTCGACACGCTGGCGCTGCACGCCGGCGCGTCGCCCGACCCCGCCACCGGCGCGCGTGCCGTGCCGATCTATCTCTCGACCTCGTTCGTGTTCGAGAACAGCGAGCACGCCGCGTCGCTGTTCAACATGGAGCGCTCGGGCCACGTCTACAGCCGCATCTCGAATCCGACCAACGCGGTGCTCGAGGAACGCGTCGCCGCGCTCGAAGGCGGCATCGGGGCGATCGCCACTGCGAGCGGCCAGGCCGCGCTGCACCTCGCCATTTCGACGATCGCCGGCGCCGGCTCGCACGTCGTCGCCTCGAGCGCGCTGTACGGTGGCTCGCACAACCTGTTGCACTACACGCTGCGCCGCTTCGGCATCGACACCACCTTCGTGAAGCCGGGCGACATCGACGGCTGGCGCGCGGCGATTCGCCCGACCACCAAGCTGCTGTTCGGCGAGACGCTCGGCAATCCGGGACTCGATGTGCTCGACATTCC
>JANMWQ010000415.1:0-4903 GCA_031394085.1 Rhizobacter sp.
GTGGGTGTCGATGAAGCCCGGCAGGATCAGCTGGCCACGGTGATCATGGCGCTGCCAGCTGGCGTCGGGGTCGGCCGTTTGCGCGCCGGTGATGCGGCCGTTCTCGATCAGCAGCCAGTGGTCGGGCCGAAAGCGCACGGCGGCCGATTCGACCTCGGCCCAAGCCGGCTCGGCGGTGAAATCGAGCAGGTCGCCGCGCAGCGCGAGGCGATGTGGAGCCACGCGCAGCGAGTTCGCGTTCATGCCTGTGACCGCTCCGCACGATGCAGCATGCCGTGCCCCGAGAGGTTGCGCGCGACGTCACGCACCTGGTCGCGCAGCCAGCGGCCCGAGGCCGATGCATGCGTCAAATCGTGCCAGAGCTGGTAATAGGTGAGCGGCGGGAACGGCATCGGGCAGCGCACGATGCGCACCGGCAGGCTGTCGACGTAGCGCGAGCAGAACAGCCGGCCGGTGGTCAGCACCAGCAAGCTTTGCGCCACCATCAGCGGGATCAGCCCGAAGTGCGCGCTGCGCACCATCACCTCGCGGCTCACGCCGAGCGACGTGAGGTGCTCGTCGATCACACCCGGCGCCGCGCCGCGGGCGCCGGCGTGCAACGGCATCGGCGCCACGTGCTCGCAGGCGAGGTAGCGTTCGGGCGACCAGGCGCGGGTGCTGGCCGCACGCACCACGGGATGATCCTCGGCGACGAGGCAAACGATCTCGTCCGACATCAGCCGCCCGAGGTGCAGTTCTTCCGGCGGCTTCAGCCAGTTGCCGATCACCAGATCGACCTCGGCGGCAGCCAGGCTGCGGCGGTAGTCGAACTCGCCCGACAGCGGCATCAACTCCAGCCGCACCGCAGGCGCGACCCGTTTGAGGTGCGCGACGAGTTCGGGCAGGAACAGCGGATCGAGGTAGTCGCTGGCAGCGATGCGGAAGGTGCCGGCGCTCGTCACCGGATCGAAAGCACGCTGGTGGGCACGCGGGCTGAACAACCGGTCCGCATCTTGCAGCAGCCTTGTCACGGGTTCGAGCAGGCGCAGCGCGGTGTCGGTGGGCGCCATGTTGTTGCCGGCGCGCACCAGCAACGGGTCGCCGGTCAGCGCGCGCAGCCGTTTCAGCTGGGCACTCACGGCAGGCTGCGTGCTTTGCAAGCGCATGGCAGCCCGGGAGACGCTTCGTTCAATGATCAAGGTCTTCAACACCCGGATGAGGTAGAGGTCGATCTTGTCGAAGTCCACGCGCTGCGTCATATGATCGAACCGATAGCTTGTATGTTTGTCACTGTATACCTTGCGGCCCGGAAACGACTAACTTCCGGGGATCACCGAGCCCGAGACGCACGCCCATGCCAGACCACCCGACCCGCCGCCCGATCCGCTTCTGCCACCGCGGCGCCGTGGTCGAGGTGAGCGACGCCGCGCCCACCCGCACCGTGCTCGATTGGCTGCGCGAAGACGCGCGCTGCACCGGCACGAAAGAAGGCTGCAACGAAGGCGATTGCGGTGCCTGCACGGTGGTGATCGGCGAGGCAGCGGCGCCGGGCGAAGAGAACGCGGTGCGCGGCCTGCACCTGAAAACCGTCAACGCCTGCATCCAGTTCCTGCCGACGCTCGACGGCAAGGCGCTGTTCACGGTCGAAGACCTGAAGACGATGACGACGAACGAGACACTGCACCCGGTGCAGCAAGCGATGGTTGCCTGTCACGGCTCGCAATGCGGGTTCTGCACGCCGGGTTTCGTGATGTCGCTGTGGTCGACCTACGAACACAGCCGAGCTTGCGGGACGCAGCCGACACGCCAGCAGCTCGCCGACGAACTCTCGGGCAACCTGTGCCGCTGCACCGGCTACCGGCCGATCCTCGACGCCGGCCAGCGCATGTTCGACCTGCCCGCCGTCGCGCTCGACACCGCACCGGTGCTCGAGGCGCTGCGAGGCTTGCAGCGCGACACGCCGTTCACCTACTCGGGCCGGTCGGCCGACACGTTCCACGCGCCGACCACGCTGGCCGAGCTCGCCGCGCTGCGCGAGGCGATGCCGGCCGCGCAGCTGCTCGCCGGCTCGACCGACATCGGCCTGTGGGTCACCAAGCAGTTCCGTGCGCTCGGCGACATCATTTTCGTCGGCGAGGTCGCCGAGATGAAGCGTGTGGTCGAAGCCGACGATGAGCTCCACATCGGTGCCGGTGCGTCGCTCGAGGCCGCCTGGGCCACGCTCGCGAAGCGCTGGCCGGCGCTCACCGACGTGTGGCTGCGTTTCGCCTCGCCGCCGATCCGCAACGCCGGCACGATGGGCGGCAACGTCGCGAACGGCTCGCCGATCGGCGACTGTGCGCCGGTGCTGATGGCGCTCGACGCGCAGATCGAGTTGCGCAAGGGCGCGCGCGTGCGACGCATGCCGTTGGCCGACTTCTACGTCGACTACATGAAGAGCCGCCTCGAACCCGGCGAGTTCGTGCAAGCGCTTGCGGTGCCGCTCGCGGTCACCTCGCGCCAGGTGCGCGCGTACAAGATCAGCAAGCGTTTCGATTGCGACATCTCGGCGCTGTGCGCGGGCTTCTCGATCGAACTCGATGCGGGCATCGTCACGACCGTGCGTCTCGCCTACGGCGGCATGGCTGCGACCGTGAAGCGCAGCGCGTTGGCCGAGGCTGCGATCGTCGGCCAGCCGTGGACGCAGGCGACCGTCAACGCCGCGAAGGTTGCACTCTCGCAAGACTTCAAGCCGCTCTCGGACATGCGCGCGAGCGCGGCCTACCGACTGCAGGTCGCACAGAACCTGCTGCAGCGGCTCTGGCTGGAAACACGCGCCGAGAACCCGCTCGACAGCCGCGCGACCAGCGTGTTCAGCGCGATGCCGCACGAGACCAGCGCGGCCGCCGCGGCCTGAGGAGCCAGACGATGAACAAACCGATCGACAGCCTGCTGCTGCAACCCTTCGAGCCTTTCGCCGACCACCGGAAGAACACCGCAGCGCGCATCGACGAAGCCGCCGAAGCCACCGCCGAGGCCGCAGGCGCACGCGTCGGCATCAGCCGCCCGCACGAGTCGGCGCATTTGCACGTGGCGGGCGAAGCGACCTACATCGACGACATTCCGGAGCTTGCCGGCACGCTGCACTGCGCACTCGGGTTGTCGCCAATCGCGAGCGGCAGGCTGACGGCCATGGCGCTCGACACGATCCGAGCGCTGCCGGGCGTCGTCGCGGTGCTGTCGGCGGTCGACATTCCCGGGCCGAACGATTGCGGCTCGATCGTGCACGACGACCCGATTCTTTGCCCCATCGTCGAACACGACGATGGCTCGTCATGGGGCGAGATCCGTTACCTGGGTCAACCCATCTTCGCGGTGATCGCCGAAACCCGCGACCTCGCCCGCCGCGCCGCCGCCAGAGCGAACGACGTGCTGACGATCGAAGCCGCACCACCCGTCATCACGCCGCAAGACGCGCACGCCAGGCGCCAGTACGTGGTACCGCCGATGCACCTCGAGCGCTCGACGCACGGCGGCGCGCAGGCCGCGATCGCGAAGGCGCCGCGCCGATTGAAAGGCACGCTCGAAGTCGGCGGGCAGGAACAGTTCTACCTCGAAGGCCAGATCAGCTATGCGACGCCGAAGGAAGGCGGCGGCATGCACGTGCACTGCTCGACGCAGCACCCGAGCGAGATGCAGCACCTGGTCGCGCACGCGCTGAAGCTGCATGCCAATCAAGTGCAGGTCGAATGCCGGCGCATGGGCGGCGGCTTCGGCGGCAAGGAGTCGCAGTCGGCGATCTTCGCGTGCGTGGCGGCGGTCGCGGCGGCCAAGCTCAGGCGCCCGGTCAAGCTGCGCCTCGACCGCGACGACGACTTCATGATCACCGGCCGGCGCCACTGCTTCTGGTACGAATACGAAGTCGGCTTCGACGACGCCGGCCACGTGCTCGGCGCCGAGGTCACGATGGTCTCGCGCGCCGGCCACTCGGCCGATCTCTCGGGCCCGGTGATGACACGCGCGCTCTGCCACTTCGACAACGCCTACTGGCTGCCCGACGTGGCCATGCACGGCTTCTCGGGCAAGACCAACACGCAGAGCAACACCGCGTTCCGCGGCTTCGGCGGGCCGCAAGGTGCGATCGCCATCGAGAACATCCTCGACACGATCGCGCGCGCCCTGGGCAAAGACCCGCTGGACGTGCGCCGCGCCAACTTTTACGGCGTCGCGACCAACAACGTCACGCCGTATGGCCAGGTCGTCACCGACAACATCATCCACGCGCTCACTGCCGAGCTGGAGGCCAGCAGCGACTACCGTGCGCGCCGCGAGGCGATCGCTCAATTCAACGCGACCAGCGCGGTGCTCAAGCGCGGCATCGCGCTGGCGCCGCTGAAGTTCGGCATCTCGTTCAACGTCAAGCACTTCAACCAGGCCGGCGCGCTGGTGCATGTCTACAACGACGGCTCGATCCTCGTGAACCACGGCGGCACCGAGATGGGCCAGGGGCTCAACACCAAAGTGGCGCAAGTGGTGGCGCACGAACTCGGCGTCGGCTTCGAGCGCGTGCGCGTGACCGCGACCGACACGCAGAAGGTCGCGAACACCTCGGCCACCGCCGCGTCGACCGGCGCCGACCTGAACGGCAAGGCCGCGCAAGACGCGGCTCGGCAGATCAAGGAACGCCTCGCCGCCTGCATGGCCGCGCACCACGGCGGCTCACCGGGCGACGTGCGCTTCGCGAACGACAAGGTGGCGGTCAACGGCAAGTCGCTGCCGTTCGCGGCCGTCGTTGCGCAGGGCTACCTCGACCGCGTGCAGCTCTGGTCCGACGGCTTCTACGCCACGCCCGGTTTGAGCTGGGACAAGGAAAAAATGTTCGGCCGACCGTTCTACTATTTCGCTTACGGCGCGGCCGTCAGCGAGGTGATCGTGGATTCGCTCA
>JANMWQ010000452.1:0-2250 GCA_031394085.1 Rhizobacter sp.
GGCACGTCGCGTGTGCCCAGGCCCATCTTCTTGAAGTCGGCTTCCGGCAGGCCGAGCGTCTGCGAGATGTCGGGCACCGACTTGACGACCTTGTTGTAGAACGAGCCGTCGGCCGCCTTCGACACCTCGGTGATGTAGGTCGTGCCCACACCGTTGCGGTTGGCGTCGATCTTCACGTCACCGGCCGGGCCCTTGAAGTTGGTCTTTTGCAGTGCCGCGCGGTACGCCGTCTGGCCGCCCGAGAGATCGCCCTTGACGGCGTCGAGCGCTTCGAGCGCGGCCTTGGTGTTGATGTAGTACAGGTAGGCGAACAGCGACGGGCTCGGGAAACCGTCCTTGAAGTTCGCCTTGTAGTCGGCGACGAACTTCTTCCACTCGGGCGTGTCGATCGAGTCGGCCATCGGGCCCGCCGACATCGTGCCGAGCAGCGACTCGCGCCGCTTGCCCTTGAAGTTGAGCACGGTCTGGTCGACCGTGATCGAGCCGCCGATCATCGGCTTGTCGCCGCCGGTCTGCTCGTACTGCGTCAGGAAGTTCACCGCGTCGGAGCCACCCAGCACGACCAGCAGCGCATCGACGTCTTTCGGGATCTTCGCGATCACCGAGGCGTAGTCTTTGGTGCCGAGCGGCACCCAGGCCTTGTCGAGCACCTTGCCGCCCTTGGCGCAGTAGCTCGCCATGAAACCCTGCACTTGCGAGTACGGGAAACCGTAGTCCTCGGCGATCAGGTAGAGCCGCTTGTAGCCCTTGGCAAGCGCGTGATCGCCGAGCCCCACCATCCACTGCGCGCCTTCGGTGTTGAAGCGGTAGAAGTTCGCGGCCGGGTCGGCCAGCGTCGCGCCCTGCGCGCCGGACGAGCCGTTGACGAAGGTCACGTTCGGCTGTGTCTTCGCGTAGTTCTTGACCGCGATGCCTTCGTCGCCCGAGAGCGGGCCGATCATGATCTGGACCTTGTCCTGCTCGACCGCCTTGCGGGTCGAGCTGACGGCCTTGTCGGGCGAGGCGTCCGACGAGACTTTGATGAACTCGATCTTCTTGCCGCCGGCCATGCCGTTGTGCTGCTTGAGCGCCAAGTCGGCGCCGCGCATGCCGTCTTGCCCCGGCGCCGCGAACGGGCCTTCGAGCGAGGCCAGCAGGCCGATCTTCAAGGTCTCCTGGGCCTGCGCCTGCGCCTGCCCGACCATCGCGACCACCGCGAACGTTGCCGCGGCGCCGATGAGGCTCCGCGCGAATACCTTGCCGTACTTGTTCATGTCTCGCTCCTGCGCTTCGTTGATGAATGCGGTCTGTGCCGCGGTTGGGTGACCTTGTCGGACGAGACGCGCGAGAGGCGCACGCGCAGCTTCTGCCAGAGACCCAGCAGCCCGTCGGGAGAGAACAGGACGATGGCGAGGAACACGCCGCCGATCACGAGGTTGAAGCGTTCGCGGTCGACCAGGTCGATCGCGAAGTTCTGCAGCAGCACGAACGAGGTCGCGCCGATGAACGCGCCGATCGGGTGCCGCATGCCGCCGAGCACGGCGATGATCAGGATGTTGATCATCGCGCCAGTGCCGACCGTGCCGGGCGAGATGCGGCCGTTGTACCAGACCATCAGCACGCCGCCGACCGCGGCCAGAAAACCGCTGACCGCGTAGGCGGCGACGCGGTGCGCGGTGACGTCGAAGCCGAGCGCCTGCATGCGCCGCGGGTTGTCGCGGATGCCCTGCAACGCGGCGCCGAATGGCGTGCGGATCAGGTGCTTGACGAAAAAGTAGCCGGCCGCCGCGCACGCGAGCACGAGAAAATAAAACGCCATCGGCTGTGCGAAATCGATGCCGAACACGGTGGGCGCGCCGAGCTTGCTGAAGCCCTGGAAGCCGTTGAACAGCGTGTAGTTCTGCTGCGCGAGGTAGAAGAACGCGACGCCGACCGCGAGCGTGATCATGATCGTGTAGATGCCCTCGGTGCGCACCGAGAGCCAGCCGATCGCCGCCGCGAACACGGTCGCCAGCAGCAGCGCGAACACGAGCGCGAGCCACCACGGCCAGCCCAGGCTGATCGAAGCAACGCTGCTCGTGCCGAAGATTGCGAGCAGGTAGGCGGCGAAGCCCGCGACCGTCATCTGCGCCAGCGACACCATGCCGCCGTAGCCGCCGAGGAACGTGAGCGAAAGAGCGATCAGGCCGAGCGCGAGCGACTGCGCGCCGATCTGGAAGGTGAAAAACGGCGTCGCGAAGAACGGATAGGCGAGCACGAACGCGGCGACGA
>JANMWQ010000463.1:0-7038 GCA_031394085.1 Rhizobacter sp.
GCGCTCCGACGGTCGTGTACGACGCACCGCGAACGGTCTACAGCAGCCGGCCGGTGCCAGCCCGCGTCTATTCGTCGGCAGCGCAGCCGGTGATCTACCCGCGCAACGGCCAGAGCGCCGCCAAGATGGATGCCGACGCGAATGCCTGCAGCGAGTGGGCCGGTCAGCAAGCGAACGCCACCACTGACAGCAGCGTGTTCCAGCGCGGCACGCAGGCCTGCATGGATGCGCGCGGCTACACCGTGCGCTGATCACGGCGCGCCGACCTTTCGCCCCGCAGTCAGGGGATAGGCCGAAGGGTCGGCCGCGGCGACATTTCGTTCACACATCTGTTTACGGAACTCACGCCATGAAAAAACTCCTGACACTTGCCCTCGTTTCACTGCCGATGCTCGCATCCGCACAAAACATGCTGACCAACGGCAGCTTCGAGAACGGCTTCGTCGGTTGGACGCTGGCGCCAGGCACCTTGCCGTTCAACGCCACGACCATCACCTACAACTCGGCCACCCCGTACCCCACCGGCGCCTTCGGTGAGGCGGTGCCTGCCGACAACGCAGCAGGGAACCCCGGCTACGACGCCGTCGGCACGCACGCCGCCTACTTCGTCGAGGACTTCGCCCGCCCCGAAACGCTGACCCAGCAGGTCAACCTCACCAACGGCACCGAATACACCTTCGGCTTCGACGCCTACCTGCCGGCCAACGGCTTCGCCAATGCGGGCGACGCGAGCTTCTCGGCCACCGTCGGTGGTGTCACATTTGCAAACTTCAACGTGAGCGCCGGGGCGGCTCAGAACTGGTTGCATTACTCGGGCAACGCGACCGCCGGCGCCACCGGCCTGGCGAACTTCGTGTTCACGTTCGATACCAACGGTTCGCCTTCGAAAGATGTCGCGATCGACCGCGTCTACTTCGCGGCCGCCGTGCCGGAACCCGAGACCTACGCGATGATGCTCGCGGGCCTGGCCGTGATGGGCTTCATGGCTCGCCGCCGCCGCTCGACCTGATTCACTTCGACCCCTTTCGCGAAAGCGGCCCCAGCGCAAGCCGAGGCCGCTTTTTCGTTGGCGCGCGGCGTCAGCTGTCGGCGAATTCGTCGGTCGCGCGGATCAGCCGGTCGAGGATGCCGGGCTCCTTGAAGGCGTGGCCGGCATCGGCGATCAGGTGGAACTCGGCCTGCGGCCAGGCGCGGTGCAGGTCCCAGGCTGTCTTCGCGGGCGTGCAGCAGTCGTAGCGGCCCTGCACGATCACGCCGGGAATGGATTCGAGCCGTGCAGCCTCACGCAGCAGCTGGCCTTCTTCCATGAAGCCGTGGTTCACGAAGTAGTGGTTCTCGATGCGCGCGAACGCGAGTGCGAAGTGCGCGTTGCTGTGCGCGCGATCGAACTTCGGGTCGGGCAGCAGCGTGATGGTTCGGCCCTCCCACTGGCTCCACGCGACGGCAGCGCGCAACTTGGCCGCTTCGTCGGCGCCGGTGAGCAGGCGGTGGTAGGCGGCCACCAGATCATGGCGGTCGGCCGGCGCGATCGGCGCGACGAAGTGCTCCCACTCGTCAGGGAACAGCCACGAGGCGCCCTCTTGATAGAACCAGCGCAGCTCCTCGCGCCGCAGCGTGAAGATGCCGCGCAAGATGAGTGCGCTGACGCGCTCGGCGTGCGCCTGCGCATACGCGAGGGCGAGCGTGCTGCCCCACGAGCCGCCCAGCACGAGCCAGCGCTCGAC
Source organism: Rhizobacter sp. (assembly GCA_031394085.1). Classification (GTDB taxonomy): domain Bacteria; phylum Pseudomonadota; class Gammaproteobacteria; order Burkholderiales; family Burkholderiaceae_C; genus LMDS01. Next base: position 1,725 of record JANMWQ010000463.1, read on the forward strand.
GCCGACGAAGGTACGCAGCCGTTCGATGTCGGCGACCAGGTGCCCCGTGGTGTTCGCGTCGAGCGAGGCATGCGGCGTCGAGCGCCCGCAGCCGCGTTGGTCGAACAGCGTGACGCAGTACTTGGCGGGGTCGAACAGGCGGCGCTGGTCGGGGCTGCAGCCGCTGCCGGGGCCGCCGTGCAGGAACACGGCGGGCTTGCCCCGGGGGTTGCCACAGCGCTCCCAATAAATGCGGTGGCCGTCGCCGACATCGAGCATGCCGTGCTCGAAGGGTTCGATCGGAGGGTAGAACTGGGCAAGGATCATGGCGAGTATCGAAGGTGGTCGGTGCCGCCGAGCTTAAAGGCTCGGCGCGCGCGACCGCGCGCGGCGCCTGATTTCCTACGCCGACGTGCGCGTTCCGCTGCTCCGGCGCATGTGCTGCGCGACCGATGATTGCGCACGTCATGACGCCGAACGCCGACCACGCGCCGATCCCTCCCCGCTGGCCGCGATTTCGATCGCGGCGCAGCCGCGCCGCGCTCGGCGCGGTGCTGCTGCTTGCGGCGTTCATCGCCGCATTCGACGGCACCTGGTTGCGCCCGCTGATCCAGCACCACATCCACGAACGCTCCGGCCGCCGGATCGACTTCGACGAACTGCACATCGGCCTGAACCGCGCGCTCCAGCCAACCGTGCGCCTGCGCAACCTCGTCGTGCAAAACGCGCCCTGGGCCGCGCCGCGGCCGCTGGTGCGGGCGGCGGTGTTCGACTTCACGCTCTCGTGGGACAGCCTGCGCGGCGATCACGTCATCGTGACGCGCCTGACCGCCGTCGACGCCGAGTTCGACCTCGAGCGCCAGGCCGATGGGCTGCGCAACTGGCGCCTGACGCGGCCGGACGACCGCGGGCCGGGGCGCGTGCGGGTGATGTCGCTCGACGCGCGCAACGCACGCGCGCGGGTCGTCGATCGATCGATCGGGCTCGAACTCGAGCTGGCCACCACCACGCCGCTCGCGTCTTCGGCTGCGTCTGCGGTTGTGTCGTCGGGTGCGTCGTCAGATGCGCCGCCCGTGACGCTGCCGGCGCACCCCGACCTGCCGCTGACCCGGCACATCACGCTGCGTGGCACGCGCGACGGCACCGCGTTCGACGCCCGGTTGGCGGTGGGTAACGTGCTGACCTTCTTCGACACCGGCCAGCCCTTCGCGCTGCGCGGCGAGTTGCGGGCCGGGCCGGCGCGCGCGCAGTTCGAGGGCGTGCTGACCGACCTGGCCCAGCTCGCGCGTGCCGACCTCGATCTGCGCCTGGCAGGCTCGCGCTTGACCGACATCGCCGGCGTGCTCGGCCTGCGCGTGGCCGCACCCGCCGGGGCCGCCGAGGTGAGCGGGCACCTGACCAAAGACGGCGAGCGCTGGGCGGTCTCGAAGCTGCAGGCGAAGATCGGCCGCAGCGACCTCGCCGGCGACTTGCAATTCGACCGCAAGCCGCCCGGCGAAGGCCGCTCGATGTTGCGCGCCGCGTTGACGAGCGGGCGGCTCAATGTGGCTGACTTGCGCGTGCCCGCTTCTGCGGCGCCGAAGCCAGGCGCCGCCGCGCCCCGCGCGAGCCACTTCGACGCCGACGCCGACGCCAACATCGACATCGACATCGACATCGACATCGACCTCGAGGTCGGCGCGGTCGACGGCCTGCCGCTCGGCTCGCTCACGCAGGTGAGCGCGCACGCGGCGCTGCGCGATGGGCGCTGGGTCGTCGACCCGGCCGCGTTCGCGCTCGGTGGCGGGCGGGGGTCGGGCACGCTGGTGGCCGAGACCGCCGCCGCGCCGGCCACCTACGCGCTCGACTTGCGCCTGCGCGGCGTGCAGGTCGAACAACTCGCGCGTGCCTCGTCGCGCCTCGGGCCGCTCGCCGGCAGGCTTGATGCGCGCATCGTGATGCGCTCGCGCGGCGACTCGTTCGCGAGCCTGGCCAGCGCAGCCTCGGGCACGCTGAATGCCGAGCTGTCGCACGCGACGATTTCCGAATCGCTCGACGCGAAGCTCGGCCTCGACGGCGGGCGCCTGCTGCGCACTGTGTTCGGCGCCGGTGGCGAGCGCACGCCGGTCACGTGTTCGGCGCTCGACCTGCGCTTCGCCTCCGGCCGTGGCCGCGCGCACCGGCTCGCGCTCGAGACGCCGCGTGTCGCGCTCAGCGGCATCGGTTGGGTCGACCTCGGCGGCGGCACGCTCGATCTGGTGCTGACGCCGCGCCGCAAGCAGAGCGCACTGCTCGCGCTCGACCGCGCGCTGCAGTTCAGCGGCGCACTCGAGGCGCCGAAGGTGACGCTGATCGCAACCGACCCCACGCGTGCCGGCCAACCGTGCGTGGCCGGCAGCGCGCAGTGACCGTGCCGTCAACGCGAAGGGGCCCGACCGGCACCAGAATCACGGCTCCGGCGTTACCGCTGCACCGAAAGCGCGAGCTTGAAATCCACCGTCGTCGCCGTCGTCGTGCTGCTCGTCGCGCTGCTGCTGTATTGGCTCTGGACGCCCGACAAGAGCCGCGCCTCACTCGAAGCCAAGTACCTCGACGCGCCCGGTGACAGGGTCGAGCTCGGCGGCTGGCACCTGCACGTGCGCGACACCGGCCCGAAGAGCGCGCCCGCCGTGATTTTGTTGCACGGCTTCGGCGCCAGCCTGCACACCTGGGAGGCCTGGGCACAGGCGCTCGCCACCGACCACCGCGTGATCCGCTTCGATCTGCCCGGCAGTGGCCTGAGCTGGCCCGACCCCGACGGCGACTACGGCGATGCGCGCACGATGCAGCTGCTGAACGCGCTGATGGACCGGCTCGGCGTGGCGCGCGCGAGCTTTGTCGGCAACTCGATCGGCGGGCGCATCGCCTGGCGCTTCGCGGCGGCGCACCCCGAGCGCGTCGACAAGCTCGTGCTCGTCTCGCCCGACGGTTTCGCGAGCCCCGGCTTCGCCTACGGCAAGGCGCCCGCGGTGCCGTTCGTGTTGAAGGCGATGCGCTATGCGCTGCCGGCGCCGGTGCTGCGCATGAACCTCGCGCCTGCTTATGCCGACCCGGCCGTGCTGACCGATTCGCTCGCGACCCGTTATCACGACCTGATGCTCGCCCCCGGCGCACGCGCGGCGATGCTCGACCGCATGGCCCAGACGGTGCTCGTCGACCCGCTGCCACTGCTGCGCACGATCGGCGCGCCGACACTGCTGCTCTGGGGCGAGCGCGACGCGCTGATCCCGTTCGCGAACTCGGTCGACTACCTGCAGGCGATCCCGGGCAGCCGGCTCGTCGCGCTGCCCGGCGTCGGCCACTTGCCGCAGGAGGAGGCGCCCGGCTCCGTGGCGGCGGTGCGTGAGTTCCTGAAGTAGTTCGTGGCGGCCGGGCCGCGTTGTGGGCATCCACTGACACGGGGTTGCGAGGTCGTCCGAGCCCTCCGGCGGCGCCCGGCGGTGAGGATGCTGGTGTCCACAGGAGCACACGTCATGGCCACCCACACCCCGCACAAGCCGCACCGCACGCACGCCGAAGAGGCCGAGACCGATCCCGAACCCGGCCTGCTGCCAGTCGAGCCCGACCAGGGCGTCGTGCCGCCGGCCATACCCACCGACCCCGAGCACGATCGCCTCGTCGATCCGGAAGCCTGAGATGGACCAGCCCACCGTCAGCCCGATGCCGATCCCGTACGACGCCGCGTACGAGGCGCTGGAAGACCACGAAGACGAGACCGCGCACCAGATCACCAAGACGCTGCTCGAAATTTCCGACATCACCTTCAAGGACAGCGGCCAGGGCCTGCGCAGCGTGCACGCGAAGAGCCACGCGCTGCTGCGCGGCGAGATGCGTGTGCTCGAACTGCCGCTGCCGTTCGCGCAGGGGCTGTTCTCGGCGCCGAAGACCTACCCGGTCGCGGTCCGGATCTCGACCTCGCCGGGCGACGTGCTCGACGACCGCGTGTCGACCCCACGCGGCTTCGCGCTGAAGGTGATCGGCGTGGAGGGCGAGCGCCTGCCTGGCAGCGAGGGCGCGACGACGCAAGACTTCCTGCTCGTCAACGGCCCGGCCTTTTTGGCGCCGAGCGCGAAAAAGTTTCTCGGCAGCCTGAAGCTGCTGGCGTCGACGACCGACAAGATCCCGCGGCTCAAGCGCGCCTTCTCGGCGATCTTGCAAGGCACCGAGAAGGCACTCGAAGCCGTCGGCGGCGAAAGCGGCACGCTCAAGGGCCTGGGCGGCCACCCCGAGACGAATCCGCTCGGCGAAACCTACTTCAGCCAAGTGCCGTATCTTTTCGGGCTGCACATGGCGAAGTGGCAGATCGCGCCGGTCACGCCCGAGCTGCAGGCGCTCAAGGAGGCAAAGGTCGATCTCGACGACAAGCCCGACGGCCTGCGCGCCGCGATGAATTCGCATTTCGCCACGCACGGTGGCGAGTGGGAGTTGCGCGTGCAGCTGTGCGCCGACATCGAGGCGATGCCGATCGAAGACGCCACCGTGGTCTGGGCGGAAGGCACCAGCCCGTTCGTGCCGGTCGCGCGCATCGTCGTGGCGCCGCAGCCCGCATGGAGCGATGCGCGCTCGGCCGAGATGGACGATGGCCTGTCGTTCGCGCCGTGGCACGGCCTGGCCGCGCACCGCCCGCTCGGCTCGATCAACCGCGTGCGCCGCGCTGCCTACGAAGGCTCGGTCGGCGCGCGATCGACGCGCGGGCGCTGCCCGGTGCACGAGCCGTGATGCGGCTCCCTCTCCCTCTGAGAGAGGGAGCACAGCGGCGCTGCCCCAAGCGCGGTGGCTCGCGCTAGCAATAACTCGCGCTCGCGTGCATTGCGCGTCATTGCCCCGGCACGCTCGAATTCGGTGCGCGCCTCGTCGAAGCGCCCGAGCTTCGCGAGCAAGTCACCGCGCACGCTCGGCAGCCAGTGGTAGTTCGCCAGGCGCGGCTCGGCGCGCAGCGCATCGACGATCTCCAGCCCCGCCGCCGGCCCGAACGCCATGCCGACCGCGACCGCGCGGTTGAGCTCGACCACCGGTGACGGCGCGACTTGCGCGAGCGCGTCGTACAGCGCGACGATCTGCGCCCAGTCGGTCGCCGCGGCGGTGCGCGCGCGGGCGTGGCAGGCGGCGAGCGCGCCCTGCAGTGCATACGGCCCGAGCGCGCCGCCGAGCGCCTCGGCGCGGGCCAGCGACGCGAGGCCGCGGCGGATCAGCAGCGCATCCCAGCGGCTGCGGTCCTGGTCCATCAGCAACACCGGCCGCCCTTGCGTGTCGAGGCGCGCTGGCGTGCGCGAGGCCTGAATCTCCATCAGCGCGACCAGGCCGTGAACCTCGGCTT
>JANMWQ010000515.1:0-3041 GCA_031394085.1 Rhizobacter sp.
CCGCAGGGCGCACCGCAGTGCGCTTGCGATGCGGTGTCGAGCGCGTCTTCCAGCCACGGCGCGAGGCTCGGCGCGTTCCAGCCGGTCGAGCCCCAGGCGCCGGCGCGGCCGTCGGGTGCGAACGTGACCTTGGCGTTGTACGGCGCGTTGTCTTCGAGCAGCGCCTTGAGCTTGCATGCCGCCTCGTGGCCGTCGATCAGTGGCGGCAGGCGCAGGCTCAGCTTGAACGCGGTGTACGGGCGCAACACGTTGCCCGCATTCCCGAGCGCGGGGAAGCCATCGGCGCCGGTCACGCTCAGCGTCGGCTTCCAGGTGCGGTTGAGCAGCGCCTGGGTCGGGTCGGTCGTGGTCGGCAGCGTGGCCGTGCCGTCGGCGCCGCAGGCCCACGGAAAGCGCTTCCAGACCAGGTCACCGAGGATCGCGGCGGTGGCGCGGTTCTGCGCGACGCGGTCGGTCGGAATCTCGCAGTGGAAGCTCTGCGGCAGCAGCTCGCCGGTGGCGCTGTCTTCGAGCCGATCAAGCACCTGACGCAGGATGCGAAAGCTCGACGGCACGAGCCCGCTCGAATCGCCCGAGTGCACGCCCTCGGTCAGGATCTCGACCTTGAGCACGCCGCTCACCATGCCGCGCAGGTTGGTCGTGAGCCAGAGCTGGTCGTAGTTGCCGGCGCCGCTGTCGAGGCAGACGACGAGGCCGATGTTGCCCAGGCGCGGCTTCAACGCGTCGATGTACGCCGGCAGATCGAACGAGCCGCTTTCTTCGCAGCTCTCGATGATGCCGACGCAGCGCGGCCGCGGGATGCCGGCCTTGTCGAGCGCCATGATCGCGGTGAGCGACGCGTACACCGCGTAGCCGTCGTCGGCGCCGCCGCGGCCGTAGAGCAGGCCGTCGATGTACTTCGGCGTCCAGGGGCCGAGGTCGTTGCGCCAGCCGTTGAACTCGGGTTGCTTGTCGAGGTGGCCATACAAACAGACCGTGTCGGCGCCCGGTTCGTTGCCGCCCGCTTTGGTCGCCGGCACCTCGAAAAAAATCACCGGCGTGCGGCCTTCGATGCGCACGACTTCGAGCTTGAGCCCGGCGACGCCTCTGCTCTCGACCCAGGCCGCCGCATTGCGGATCACGGTCTCGATGTGACCGTTGGCAGCCCAGTCGGCGTCGAACATCGGGCTCTTCGCGGGCACCGCGATGTAGTCGATGAGCTGCGGGACGATCTCTTCGTCCCACACGCGGCTCACGAACTTTGCGAGGGCTTCGGATTCGTCGGGCTGCACCGGCAGCAAGGGGTCGCGTGCGTTCATGTTTCGGTCTCCTTCACGGCAGTCGGCCAGTGTAGAACCTCGGCCCGACCCGGGCTCGTCGTCCGCCCCGCGGGCAGGCGACAGCCTACTGCCCCGGTCGGCTCGACGGCGGGCTCAGCCAGCCCGCGAGCACCGCGAACACCTGTGCCTGTTCGGGCTCGTTGAAGATCTCGTGGAACAGCGGCGCGAAAGCCTTTGCCGTGACCACGCTTGCCAGTGCCGCGGCGGCGAACGCGGCACTGCCGGCAGGCGCCACGCAACGGTCGCTGCCCGCGTACAACAGCAAGGTCGGCACGCGCCACTGCGCCGCGTGCGCACGCACGAACTCGCCGCCGTCGACGATGAATCGCACCAGCTTCGACGTGACGCGGTCGTGCACCAGCGGATCGTCGCGGTAGGCCTTGACGACCGCCGGGTCGCGCGAGAGCCACTCGGGCTCGAGGCCATTGCCGACCGCGAGGTTCGGTGCCAGCCAGCCCAGCACCTTGAGCTGCGCTCTTTGCGCGCCGCCGAGGCCGGCATCGAGCGCCGGCGACGACAGCACCAGCGCGTCGACCTTGCGATGCCAGGCCGGCGGCGGCGACTCCAGCCCGCCCGCGACCATGCGCGCCGCGACCAGCCCGCCCATGCTGTGGCCGAGCAGCACCAGCGGCCCGGGGTGGCGCGCGCGCACCGCGTCGATCACGACCGCGAGGTCACGCAGCAGGTCGTCTGAATGCTTCAGGCGACCGCGCTTGCCGTCGCTCGTGCCGTGCCCGCGCTGGTCGTAGCCGACCACGTTGCGGCCACAGCGCAGCAGCTGCGCCGCCACGTGGTCGTAGCGCCCGATGTGCTCGCCGAGACCGTGCACGATCAGCACCGTGCCGCGCGCGTCGTCGCAAGGCCATTCGCGAACATGGAGCTTGCCGCCATCGGCGCTGCGGAGAAAAGAAGGGGTCGACATCGGCGGCAGTGTAGGCTGCAGGTCGGCCCCTTCAACTGTCAGCGCAGCATCTTCACGAGCACCGCCATGAACGACTTTTTCAAGCTGAGCCTCGACAGCGGCATCGCCCACCTGCAGCTCAATCGCCCCGAGCGGCTGAACACGATGGCGCCGCCTTTTTTCCCGGCCGTGCGCAACGCGGTGCGCGCGCTGCACGACTCGGGCGGGGCGCGCGTGATGGTGATCTCGTCGACCGGCAAGCACTTCTGCGCCGGCATGTCGCTCGACGTGTTCGCCAGCGACGAGGCCCTGTTCGTCACCACCACGGCGCGCGCGCGGCTGAGCTTTCAAGATTCGTTGCGCAAGCTGATCGATTGCTTCTCGGCGATCGACGAAGCGCGCTTCCCGGTGATCTGCGCGATCCAGGGCGGCTGCATCGGCGGCGCGCTCGATCTGGCCACCGCCTGCGACCTGCGCGTCTGCAGCGCCGACGCGTTCTTCACCGTGCAAGAGATCCACATCGGCATGATGGCCGACCTCGGCGTGCTGCAGCGCTTGGCGAAAATCGTGCCGCCCGGCATCGCGCGCGAGATGGCCTACACCGGCGACCGCATCGGCGCCGAGCGTGCGCTGAGCGTCGGGCTCGTCAACGCGGTGCTGCCGGATGCCGATGCGGCGCTCGCGCACGCGATGGCGCTGGCGAAAAACATCGCCGCCAAGTCACCGCTCGCGATCGCCGGCAGCAAGCTCGCGCTCAACCACGCGCGCGATCACGGCACCGCGGCGAGCCTCGCGCAGATGACGCTGCTGCAAAGCGCGAT
>JANMWQ010000556.1:0-3256 GCA_031394085.1 Rhizobacter sp.
GAAACAGGCCCGCCGGCTTGAGCAGACGCTGCACGGTCGACAGGTAGACCGGCAGATTCTTCAGCCCGACATGCTCGAACATGCCCACGCTGGCGACCTTGTCGTACACCGCCGCACCTTGCATGTCGCGGTAGTCCTGCAGCGCCACGGTGACCTGCGCTTCGAGACCGGCTTGCGCGATGCGCGTGCGCGCCAGTGCCAGCTGGCGCTGGCTGAGCGTGATGCCGTGCGCACGCACGCCGTAGTGCCGCGCCGCGTGGATCAACAACGCGCCCCAGCCGCAACCGATGTCGAGAAAGTCGTCGCCGGGCTTGAGCAATAGCTTGCGGCAAATGTGGTCGAGCTTCGCGTGCTGGGCCTGCTCGAGACTGGCGTCGGCCCGCTCGAAGTAGGCGCACGAATACACCATCGCCTCGTCGAGCCACAAGGCGTAGAACTCGTTGGACACGTCGTAGTGGAACTGGATCGCATCGCGGTTTTCGGCCCGGGAATGCTGGCTGACAGCGCGGGCATTCAGCGAGGTTCGCCGGGCGGTGGCCAGGCGCGTGGTGCGGGCGATGATCTGCAGGCGCAACGCCGGCACCACGGCGCCGAGGCGGTCACGCCAGGACACGCGGATCGCGTCCAGGTGGTCTTTGAGGTGGAGCGCGGCGAAGAAGTCGCCTTCGATGTCGATATCGCCGCGGAAGAACGCCTCGGCGAGCCGCAGCCGGTCTCGCCCCATCACGATGGTGCAGATGACCGCCGGGTTGCGACACACCAGCGTGAATCGCGGGTCGGCCCGCTCATGGTCGCGGCTGCCGAGCCTGAGCGTGACACCGTTCCACAGGCGCACCGCGATGCTCCCGTCGAAGCTTCGGAACAGGCGCAGCAGCAACGCCGTGGCCTCACGGATGCCGTCGGCCCGCGGTGCCGACTCCCTGTGCGTGGCGTCGAGGGCGCGACGGGTGCAGTCAGCGAGCGCGGCCGATGCCGAGGCCTTCTTCGGCGCATCCATCGGCGTGCTCCATTTCGATTCGAGAGGTCGCATGGCGGCTCTTTCACGGTGACCGGGTCTTCAGCCTAGGTGAGCAGCGCGCATCGGTCAGTGCGTTAACGAACAGAGCGCGCACGCAGAGCTGGGGAGCGTCGAATCGATGCTCCGAATCGAGGTGCGCCAACGCACAGACCGTCTGCGGCTCGCGGCGCACGCTGGCACTCCCGCAAGGAGATGGAAGTCCCATCTCTCCCGGAGCCATGTCGGCCATCGACATTCATCAAGGATTGCCATGCAAACAGATCAATCGCCAGCCTATGTGTTCGACACGCGAGCGGATGCAGAAGAGGCCATTCAGTCATTGAGCCGTTCCGGCTTCGATGTGAAGCAACTGTCTCTGCTCGGCAAGGGCTATCACAGCGAGGAGCACCCGGTCGGGTTCTACACCGCGGGCGACAAGATCAAGGCCTGGGGCGGCGCAGGCGCGTTCTGGGGCGGCATCTGGGGCTTGTTGCTGGCGCCAGCCGTCTTCGTTCTTCCGGGTGTGGGCGTCGTCGCGATGGCCGGCCCGGTGGTGGCGGCGCTCGTGGGTGCGCTCGAGGGTGCCGTGCTGGTCGGCGGTGTCTCGGCGATGGGCGCGGCGCTCAGCGAGGTCGGCGTTCCCAAAGATCAGGTGATCAAGTACGAGACCGCACTCAAAGTGGACAAATACGTTTTGCTTGTTCAGGGCAGCGCCGAAGACCAGGCCAAGGCGCGTTCGGTCTTGGGGAGTTCCAAGGTTTCGACGACGGCGTAGGGGCCGAGCGCGGTCGTGTACGACGCCTTCGGTGATGTCGTCTTCACCGCTGGCCCGGACGAGTCAGCCCCTTGTCTTTGCCTGAATATCGCGCACCCGGGCGTGCGGCTCAAGCTTTGCCGACCTGCTTTTCGATCTGCCGGGCCAGGAACGCCGTGATCTTCGCGTCGCTGCTGAACGCGACGTTGAAGCGCAGCCAGGCGGTGGTGCGCGGCTCGACCAAAAACAGGTGGCCGGGGCCCAGCATCAGGCCTTCGTTCACGCCCTGCTGGCTGAGCATGTCGCTGTCGGTCAGGTCGGGGTGGCGCGCCCACAGGTACATGCCGGCCTTGGGTTCGTTGAAGAGCTCGAAACCCAGCTGCGAGAGTCGCTGCGCCACACGCTCGTGCGCTTCGCCGAGGCGTTCCCGCAGCGACTTCAGGTGCTTGCGCCAGCGGCCCTCGCTGAGCACACCGAAGGCCAGCCGCTCGGTCAGGTCCGACGACGTCAGGCCCGAGAGCATCTTGAGCTGTGCCAGGTTGTCGAGCAGGTCGGAGCGCGCGATCAGGTAGCCGACGCGCAGGTTGGGCGAAATCGTTTTCGAGTAGCTGCCGATGTAGACGACGCGCTGCAGTTGGTCGAGGCTGGCGAGCGACGGCCGGCGTTCGGTGTCGAGGTCGACGTACAAGTCGTTCTCGACCAGCGTGATGTCGTGCTGGCCGGCCAGCTGCAGCAGGCGGAACAACTGCGCCACGGGCGTGACCGAATTTGTCGGACTCTGCAGCCGCGGCTGGGTGAAAAAGGCCTTCGGTCGGTGTTCGATCAGCAGCGCTTCGAGGGCGGTCAGGTCGTAGCCGTTCGCCGTGCGCGGTACGCCGATCACGCGCGCACCGAGGAAGCGCAGCATGAACATCAGGTTCGGATAGCCCGGGTCGTCGACCAGCACCGCATCGCCCGGTTTCAGCAGCTGGCGCGCTACCAGATCGAGTGCCTGGCTGGAGCCTTGCGTCAGCAGTACCTGCTCCGGCCCCGCGTTGATCTGCTGCTCGGCGAGCGATTCGGCAATCAGCGTGCGCAACGCGATGTGGCCGTGCGGCAAGCCGTAGCCACCGAGCTCCGCGCCGTCGCTCGCGAGGTGGCGCAGGCTGCGGCGCAGGCCGTCCTCGAACAGCCAGTCGTTCGGCAGCCAACCGCAGCCGGGCTTGAGCGCGAGGCGGCGGGTCTCGAAGATGTGCTGCAGGTACCAGCGCGCGTCGAAGCGCGGGTCGTCGCGCGGCGGCGCGCCCGGTGCGGGCGCTTCGTCGGCGCGGCGCTTGACGAAGAACCCGGCGTTGGCGCGCGACACCAGCCAGCCCTGTGCCGTCAGCCGGTCGTAGGCCTCGACGACGGTGAACACGCTGACCGCATGGCTCGCGGCGAACGCGCGGATCGACGGCAGCTTCGCGCCCGGCCGCAGCGTCTGCTCGGCGATCAACCGGCGCAGGCCGTCCACGATCTGGCTGACC
>JANMWQ010000581.1:0-1706 GCA_031394085.1 Rhizobacter sp.
GCGCAGGCCGCGCGGCTGCCGCGCATCGCGTTGAACGGCAGCATCAGCGCAGCGCGGTTCGAGTCGTCCGGCTCAGGCAGCCAGAGCGGCACGCTGTGGTCGATCGGGCCGGTGACCGTCTCGCTGCCCTTGTTCGATGCCGGCACGCGGCGCGCGAATGTGGTGGCCGCGCAGGCGCGCTACGACGAAGCCGGCGCGGTCTACCGCGGCAAGCTGCGGGGCGCGGTGCGCGAGGTCGAAGAAGCCTTGGTCGCGCTGCAGAGCACGGCCGATCGCAGCACCGATGCACAGGTCGCGACCGAGGGTTTCGCCGCGTCGTTCCGCGCCACCGAGGCGCGTTTCAAAGGCGGCCTCGCGAGCCTGTACGAACTCGAAGACGCGCGCCGCTCGGCGCTGCTGGCCGAGATCGCGCTGACCGATCTGCAGCGCGAACGCGCCACCGCCTGGATCACGCTGTACCGGGCCCTCGGTGGCGGCTGGTCCGACGCCGATTCCAGGCGCAGCGGCGGCTGGACCACCCCACAAACCTCTGTCGCTGCCCAATGATGAACAAGCCACTCACCGCCATCGCTTCGGCCGCCCTGTGGCTCGCCGCGGCCCTCACGCCGAGCGTTCGCGCGGCCGACGACAAGGTCGCCCCGGCCGCGCTGAAGCCTGCGCTGACGGTCAACGTCACACAGCCGCAAACCGCCGCGCTGCCCGTGCGCGTCAGCGCGAACGGCAGCATCGCGGCGTGGCAGGAGGCCAGCGTCGGCACCGAGGCCAACGGCCTGCGGCTGGCCGACGTGCGCGTCAACGTCGGCGATGTCGTCAAGCGTGGTCAGGTGCTCGCGACCTTTTCGCCCGACACGATGAACGCCGATGTCGCGCAGACGCGCGCCGCGGTCGCCGAAGCCGAGGCGACGCTCGCCGAAGCCGCGGCGAACGCGCAGCGCGCCCGCGGCCTGCAGGCGACAGGCGCGCTGAGCGAGGCCGCGATCAACCAGTACTTCACGGCCGAGCGCACCGCGAAAGCCCGCCTCGACGCGCAGCGCGCGATGGCGCAGATGCAGCAGCTGCGGCTTAAGCAAACGCAGGTGCTCGCGCCCGACTTCGGCGTCATCTCGGCGCGCAGCGCGACCGTCGGCGCGGTGCTGCCGGCCGGGCAAGAGCTGTTCCGCATGATCCGGCAAGGTCGGCTCGAATGGCGCGGCGAGGTCGCGGCCAACGACATGGCCATGCTCGCGCCCGGCATGGTCGCGCGGGTCACGGCCGGCAGCGGCCCGGCGATCGAGGGCAAGGTGCGCATGGTCGCGCCGACGGTCGACCCGCAAACCCGCAACGGCCTGGTCTATGTCGACCTGCCGGGCGGCCGCGGGGTCGATGGTTCTGGCGCGCGCGCCGGCATGTTCGCGCGCGGCGAGTTCGAGGTCGGCAGCGGCTCGGGCCTGACGCTGCCGCAAAGCGCGGTGCTGCTGCGCGACGGCTTCAGCTATGTGCTGCGCGTGGGGGCCGACTCGAAGTTGACGCAGGTCAAGGTCGGCGTCGGCCGGCGTGTCGGTGACCGCATCGAGATCACCAGCGGCATCGACGCCGCGGCGCGCGTGTTCGCCTTCGGTGGTGGCTTCCTCGGCGATGGCGACACGGTGCGCGTGGTCGCCGATGCCACGCCGGCGAAGCCGGCGGTGGTGGCTCCCGCGGCGAAGCCGGCGGTTGTGGCTCCCTCG
>JANMWQ010000647.1:0-3577 GCA_031394085.1 Rhizobacter sp.
GCGATCGCCGAGCACATCTACCTCGAACAACGCTTCAGCGACCATGCACCGGTCATGATCGACTACGACTTCACGCTTTGAACAAAAACTGGAACGAAAGAGCCCGCCATGCCTGATCTGACAACCATCGAACTCGAATCCGCGCCGAACCCGACCGCCAGCGTGATCGTGCTGCACGGCCTCGGTGCCGACGGCAACGACTTCGTGCCGATCGCGCAGCAGCTCGATCTGTCGGGCATCGGCGCGGTGCGCTTCGTGTTTCCGAGCTCGCCGACGCGGCCGGTCACGGTCAACGGCGGCTATGTGATGCCGGCCTGGTACGACATCCTCGGCCCCGGCCAACCCGAAGACACCGCCGGGCTGCGCGAATCTCAGGCGCTGATCGATGCACTGATCGCCCGCGAGGTGGCGCGCGGCGTGCCGACCTCGCGCGTCGTGCTGGCCGGCTTCTCGCAAGGCTGCGCGATGACCTTCATGACCGGCTTGCGCCATGGCGAGCGCCTGGCCGGGCTGCTGGGCATGTCGGGCTACCTGCCGCTGGCCGACCTGACCGCCGCCGAACGCAGCGCCGCGAACGCCGGGGTGCCGATCTTTCAGGCCCACGGCAGCGCCGACGAGATGATCCCGATGGCCCGCGCCACCGGGTCGCGCGACGCGTTGATCGAGCTCGGCTACGCGGTCGAGTGGCACACGTACCCGATGGCGCACTCGGTGTGCCCGCAAGAGATCGTGGACATGAACCGCTGGTTGCTGACGGTATTGGCGCCGCGTTGAGGCGCGACACCCACGCCGGATGTAAATAAGTCACAGGTTCGCGCGGGCATATTCACGACCCGAGCACGCCCGCCCTCCGTACGCTAGAGCCAACTCGCAAGCCCCCGTGGCATACGAGTCACTCACCGGAGAAGGTCATGCTCAACGTTTCCCAGGCCACCGATTACAGCGCGCACGCCCAGGCCGGGCGCTATCACGGCCCCGAGCGGCGCAGCGTGCACGCACGCTCGAAGCACTGGCTCGCCGCCACGCTCGACGAGATCGACTACGGCATGCTGCTGCTCACCGACGAGGTGCTCGCGATCCACGTCAACCACGCCGCGCGTGCCGAGCTCGACGCCGCCCACCCGTTGCAGCTGCTCGGGCGCGAGCTGCGCGCGCGCCGCCCGCAAGACGCGGTGCAACTCGCCGAAGCGCTGCACGCCGCCGCGCACCGTGGCCTGCGCAAGCTGCTGACGCTCGGCGATGGCGCGCAGCGCGTCAGCGTCTCGGTGGTGCCGCTCTCGCTGCCCGACGCAGCGAGCGAGCCCGTGACGCTGGTGATGCTCGGCAAGCGCCAGGTGTGCGAGGTGCTTTCGGTGCAGGGTTTCGCGCAGAGCCACTGCCTGACGGCGGCCGAGACGCGCGTGCTCGCGGCGCTGTGCAGCGGCGTGCCGCCGACGCGGATCGCGGCGCAGCTCGGCGTCGCGATCTCGACCGTGCGCACGCAGATCGGCAACATTCGGCTCAAGACAGGCGCCGGGAGCATCCGCGCGCTGGTGCAGCAGGTGGCCGTGCTGCCGCCGCTGATGGGCGTGCTGCGCGGGCTGGCGGGCGCGGTGGCCGCGAACGGCGAGACGATGCGCGTGCACCTCGATGCCTGACTGACGGTGCAATCGGGTCGCGCGCCGCGCGCAGGGGGCTAGCATCGCGCGTGCGCCAACGCCCTTTTCGGGCCGGTCGCCACCGGAATGGCCGCATCACCCCCGCCCCTCGACCCGCTCGCCGTGCTGACCGACTCGCTGCGCGGGCTCGCCCAACGTGGCGAGCTCAAGCATTACCGCAAGGGTCACCGGTTGATCGAGGAGGGTGAGCAGGGCGACACGATCTTCATCATCCTCTCGGGCAAAGTGCGCGTGTTCGGCACTGGCGCGAGCGACAAGAACCGCGACCGCGAGATCACTTACGGCACCTACGGCGTCGGCGAGTACATCGGCGAAATCAGCCTCGACGGCGGGCCCCGCTCGGCGAGCGTCGAGGTCACCGAGGCCTGCGAGTGCGCAGTGGTGACGAAGCAAACGCTGCTGCGCCACATCGCCGAGCACCCCGAGTTCGCGCTCGACCTGCTCGCCAAAGTGATCCGCCGCGCCCGCGCCGCGACCCTGAACGCGAAGCAGTTGGCGCTCAACGATGTGTACGGCCGGCTGGCGCTGCTGCTCAACCAACTGGCCGCGCCGCAACCCGACGGCACGCGGCTGATCGCCGAGCGGCTCACGCACCAGGACATGGCGAACCGGCTGGGGTGCTCGCGGGAAATGGTGAGCCGGCTGATGAAGGATCTCGAGGGAGGCGGCTATGTGCGGGCGCTCGACACGGCGTTGGTGCTGGCGCAGCCGCTGCCGTCGCGCTGGTAGCTGCGAGCGCTCGCTGCGCGCCGAGTCAGCTCGCCGCCGTTCAGCGCGGCGCGTCGAACCGCTGCCCCGGGCGCCCGGCGCGCGCGTACAGCGGCTGCACCTTCGGCAGGTTGACCTCGATGTCGCGGATGCGGGTCGGCCCCGACGGGTGCGTGCTGATGAACTCCGGCGGCGCACCTTTGCTCGCGGTGGCCATCTTCTGCCAGAGGGTCACGCCGGCATGCGGGTCGTAGCCGGCGCGGGCGGCGAGCTCCATGCCGACCAGGTCGGCTTCGGACTCGTCTTCGCGGCCGAACCTCAGGGTCAACAGCTGGCCGCCCATGCCGGCGAGGTAGCGCCCGCTGTCGCCCAGGCCGAACAGCGCCGCGCCGAGCTCGATCGCGCCGCGCGTGGCCATGGTCTTGCCCATGCGTTCGCGCGCGTGCTCGCGCAGCGCATGCGCCATCTCGTGGCCCATGATCATCGCGACCTCGTCGTCGGTGAGCTTGAGTTTCTCCAGGATGCCGGTGAAGAACGCGATCTTGCCGCCGGGCATGCAAAACGCATTGATCTGCGCGCTGTTGATCAGGTTGACTTCCCAGCGCCATTGGCGCGCGCGTTCATTCCACTCGAAGGTGAACGGGATCAGGCGTTGCGAAATCGCGCGCAGGCGGGCGAGCTGCGGGCTGCCGGGCGCCGCGAGCAAGCCCTTGGTGGTCGCCTGCTGCAGCATCTGCTGGTAATTTTGCTGCGCGGCCTGCTCGATCTGCTCGGCCGAGACGATCTGGCTGAAGCTCGACTTCGACCCGACCTCGACGCCCTCGCGGGCCCGCGCCGGCCGTGCCGGCAGCATCAGCGCCGCGCCAGCGCCCAGCAATCCGCCGGCGAACGAGCGGCGTGCGTGCAGCGCGCATCGGCAATTGAAGACATGCGGCATGAGAAGTTCGTGGTTCATGGAGTCCTCCGGTTCAGTCGTCCACCGCGGGCGTGGCCGGATCGTATTCGAGCGCGCGCACGGACGCACGCATCCACCACAGCATCGCCAGCGCCGGCAGCGCCACGACCGTCGAGACGATGAAGAACACCGGCCAGCCGATCGACTCGGCGAGCACGCCGGCGAGCGGCCCGACCCAGACCCGGCCGACCGAGGAAAACGCGCTGAGCAGCGCGAACTGGGTCGCGGTGAAGCGCTGGTTGCACAGGCTCATCAG
>JANMWQ010000564.1:0-2159 GCA_031394085.1 Rhizobacter sp.
CGGCCCGGTCGACACGCCCGACAAGACCACCAGCGAAGGCCTGTTCGACCAGCCTTACGGCATCGCGAACCAGCGCATCGGGCACGTCGCGACGAAGAGCGGCGTGCCGGTGGGCTTCTGGAGATCGGTCGGCCATTCGCATAACGCGTTCTTCGGCGAAGGCTTCATCGACGAGTTGGCCTTCGAAGCCCGGCAAGACCCGGTCGCGTTCCGGCTCGCACTGCTCAAACATTCACCACGCCATGCGGCGGTGCTGAAGCTCGCGGCCGAGAAGGCCGGCTGGCCGGGCTTCGGCGAAGCGCATGCATTGCCCGCCGGCGTGGCGCGCGGCGTCGCGCTCCACGAGAGCTTCGGCAGCGTCGTCGCGCAGATCGTCGAGCTGTCGATGGCGGGCGGCAAGCCGAAGCTGCGGCGCGTGGTGTGCGCGGCCGATGTCGGCACGGTCGTCAACCCGATGATCGTCGCGCAGCAGATGGAAGGCGGCGTGATCTTCGGGCTGAGCGCGGCGTTGTACGGCCGCATCGACATCGAAGGTGGCGTCGTGCGGCAGACGAATTTTCCGAACTACCCGGTCATCACGATGGCCGAGTCACCGCGCATCGAAACGTACCTCGTGCCGAGCACGCGGCCGCCGAGCGGCGTCGGCGAACCCGGCGTGCCGCCGATCGCACCGGCGGTCGCGAACGCGATGTTCGTGCTCACCGGCAAGCGCCTGCGCGCTTTGCCGTTGTCGAGCTGAGCGACGGGTCTCGACGGTGTCCGGCCTCGTCAGGAACCTGCTCACGCTGCTCGCCGCGGTGCTGGCGCGAAACCGTTTCGACACGCTGGCGCGCCTGGCCTGTCACTTCATCGTCACGCCGTTCGACTGCGGCACGCGCGTGCTCAAGAGTGACAAGTTCCTGCAGCTGGCCGAGTCGGCGCAGCTCGACTTTCTCGTGCGCACGCGGCTCATCGGCAGGCTGCTGCGTGGCGGTGTCGCCTTCGTCAACGTGGCGCAACTCGTCCGTTTCATCAGGCCGGTGCGCATGTTCACGCGCGTGCGCGTTGAGACCTCGATCGTCTTCGCCGACGAGAAGTGCGCGTACTTCTCGCACACGCTGTTCGTGCGCGGGCAGCGGCACGGCGAAGTGCTGGTTCGAATGAAGTTCAAAATGGGTGCGATCACGGTGCCACCGCGCGCGCTCATCGGCGATCATCCAGCGGCGCGCCCACCGCACATCCTCGCCTGGGACCGTGCGCTCGACGCGATGCCCTGAACTCCACAAAGCCCCGCGATGCATCCCTTCGACACCGCCACCCTGCTCGAAACCCTGCCCGACGGGCGCTTCCGAGGCCACACCAGCTCGGCCTACGCGAATATGGTCGGCCCGTTCGGTGGCGTCACCGCGGCCTGCCTGCTGCAAGCGCCGCTGCGGCACCCGCAGCGGCTCGGCGAACCGGTCGCGCTGACCGTCAACTTCGCGGCCGCGCTGGTCGACGGCGAGTTCACCATCGCGGCCCGAGCGCTGCGCACCAATCGCTCGACCCAGCACTGGGCGATCGAGCTGAGCCAGGGCGGCGAAGTCGCGGCCAGCGCGACGGCCGTGTTCGCGGTGCGCCGCGAAACCTGGTCGGCGGCCGAGGCCGCGCCGCCTGCCAACCTGCCCGCGCCCGACACGCTGTCGCGCGCGCCGCAGATCGGCCGCCCTGCGTGGACGCGCCATTACGACATGCGGTTCGCGCGCGGCGGCATGCCCGATGCGTTCGACGAAGCGCTGCAACCCGACTCGCTCTCGCAGGTCTGGGTGCGCGACGAGCCGCCGCGTGCGATCGATTTCGTCGCGCTCGCGGCGCTGTGCGACAGCTTCTTCCCGCGCATCTTCGTGCGCCGCCGCAAGGTCGCCCCGATCGGCACGGTGTCACTGACGACCTACTTCCATGCCGATGCCGCGATGCTGCAGGCGCAAGGCGCACGCCACGTGCTCGGCGTGGCGCGCGCGCTCAACTTTCGCAACGGCTACTTCGATCAGACCGCCGAAGTCTGGAGCGACGACTGGCAATTGCTCGCCAGCAGCCACCAGATCGTCTACTACCGCGAGTTGGCGCTGTGCTCCCTCTCCCGCTCGCGGGAGAGGGCAGGGGTGAGGGTGCGCGCGCAGGGCAGCGGGCTTCGCCCGCCC
>JANMWQ010000669.1:0-3654 GCA_031394085.1 Rhizobacter sp.
GCGGAGGCGATGACCTTGGCGATGCGCGTCGGCAAGAGCAAGTCCACGACCTTCTTCGTCGCCGACGACGTGCTGCCGCAGACCCTCGAAGTCATTCGCACGCGCGCCGCGCCAATCGGCGTGACCGTGGTTGTCGGTAAAGCCGATTCTGCGGCCAGCGCCGATGCGTTCGCGGTGCTGCTGCAATACCCCGGCGTCTGCGGCGTCGTGCGCGACTTCAAGCCGATCATCGACGCGGTGCATGCCAACGGCGGCCTCGCGATCGTCGCCGCCGATTTGCTGGCGCTGACACTGCTGGTGCCACCGGGAGAGATGGGCGCCGACATCGTCGTCGGCAATACCCAGCGCTTCGGCATGCCGATGGGCAACGGCGGCCCGCACGCGGCCTACCTCGCCACGCGTGACGAGTTCAAACGCTCGATGCCGGGGCGGCTGGTCGGCGTCAGCATCGACGCGCACGGCGCACCGGCGTACCGCCTCGCGTTGCAAACGCGCGAGCAGCACATCCGCCGCGAGAAGGCCACGTCGAACATCTGCACGGCGCAGGTGCTGCCGGCCGTCGTCGCGAGCATGTACGCGGTCTACCACGGGCCCGAGGGCCTGAAGCGTATCGCCCGGCGCGTTGCGAGCTACACGGCGATCCTGGCCGCCGGACTCAAGGACATGGGACGCACGCTGCTGTGCGAATCCGCGTTCGACACGATCACCGTGAACACCGGCGACCACACCGAGGCGCTGCTGCAAGCCGCACGCGACGCCGGCTTCAACCTGCGCCGCGGCTCGGCGCGCAGCATCGGCATCACGCTCGACGAGACCAGCACGCGCGACGACATCACCGCACTCTGGACGCTCTTCGCCGATGGCCACGATCTGCCCGACTTCGCACCGTTCGAGAAAGGCGTGGTCTCGCTGATACCGCCCGCGTTGCAACGCGGCAGCACGTTCCTCACGCACCCCGTCTTCAATCGCCACCACAGCGAGACCGAGATGCTGCGCTACATCCGCAGCCTGTCCGACAAAGACCTGGCGCTCGACCGCACGATGATCCCGCTCGGCTCGTGCACGATGAAGCTGAACGCCACCAGCGAGATGATTCCGATCACCTGGCCCGAGTTCGCCGATGTGCACCCGTTCGCGCCGCAGGATCAGCTGGCCGGCTACGAGCAGTTGCGCGTGCAGCTCGAAGACTGGCTTTGCCAAGCGACCGGCTACAGCGGCGTGAGCCTGCAGCCGAACGCCGGCTCGCAGGGCGAATACGCAGGGCTGCTGGTGATCCGCGCGTTCCACGCGGCGCGCGGCGAGGCCGATCGCACGATCTGTTTGATCCCCGAATCGGCGCACGGCACGAACCCGGCGAGCGCGCAGATGGCGGGGCTGCAAGTCGTCGTCACGAAGTGCGATGCCGGGGGCAACATCGATCTCGCCGACCTGCGCGCGAAGTGCGAGCAGCACAGCAGCAAGCTCGCCGCGATCATGATCACCTACCCGTCGACCTACGGCGTGTTCGACGTCCATGTGAAAGAGATTTGCGCGCTGGTGCATGCGCACGGCGGGCGCGTGTACGTGGACGGCGCGAACATGAACGCGCTGGTCGGCGTGGCCGCGCCGGGTGAGTTCGGCGGCGACGTGAGCCACCTGAACCTGCACAAGACCTTCTGCATTCCGCATGGCGGCGGCGGCCCGGGCGTCGGTCCGGTCTGCGTGGTCGCCGATCTCGTGCCTTACCTGCCGGCGCACCCTTCGGCCGCTCAGGCTGCGCCTTCGACGGCTCAGGACATCCGGAGTAACGTAGGCGCGGTCAGCGCAGCGCCGCTGGGCAACGCGGCCGTGCTGCCGATCAGCTGGATGTACATGCGGATGATGGGCAGCGAGGGCCTGACCGCCGCGACCGAGACCGCGATTCTCTCGGCGAACTACATCGCAGCAAGGCTCGCCGACCACTACGACATCCACTTCAGCGGCAACGTCGACGGCCTCAAGGGCGGCGGCGTCGCGCACGAGTGCATCCTCGACCTGCGTCCGCTGAAAGACGCGACCGGCGGCGCCAACGGCATCAGCGCCGAAGACGTGGCGAAGCGCCTGATCGACTACGGCTTCCATGCGCCGACCTTGAGCTTCCCGGTGGCGGGCACGCTGATGGTCGAGCCGACCGAAAGCGAATCGCTCGTGGAACTCGACCGCTTCTGCGACGCGATGATCGCGATCCGCAGCGAGATCGCGAAGGTCGAATCGGGCCAATGGCCGACAGAAGCCAACCCGCTGAAGGCCGCCCCGCACACGGCCGGCGCGCTGCTGAAAGCCGACTGGCCGCACGCGTATTCGCGCGAAGAGGCCGCGTTTCCGCTCGCGTCGTTGCGCCGCGGCAAGTACTGGTCGCCGGTCGGCCGCGTCGACAACGTCTACGGCGACCGCAACCTGTTTTGCGCCTGCCCGCCGCTCTCGGACTACGCCGACTGACCCATGGCCGTCTCGGTCTTCGACCTCTTCAAGATCGGCATCGGCCCCAGCAGCTCGCACACGGTCGGGCCGATGCGCGCGGCGCGGCTGTTCGTCGCGCGGCTCGCGCATGAAGGCAAGCTGCCAGCGACCATGCGCATCTGCACCCAGCTGTATGGCTCGCTCGGCGCCACCGGCAAGGGCCATGGCACCGACAAGGCTGTGCTACTCGGGCTGCTCGGGCACGCGCCGGACACGGTCGACATCGAGCACATCGGCGCCGAGCTCGTGCGCGTTCGCGAGGCCAAGGTGATCGCGCTGCTCGGCACGCACGAAATCGTGTTCACCGAGCGCACCGACCTGATCTTCTACCGCCGCGAGACGCTGCCTTTCCATGCCAACGGCATGCGCTTTACCGCGTTCGACGCCGAGGGTGTCGAGGTGCTGACGCGCGTCTACTACTCGGTCGGTGGCGGCTTCGTCGTCAGCGACGAGATCGCGCACGACGGCAGCAAGCAAAAGGTCGTCGCGCCCGACACCACGGTGCTCGCGCACCCGTTTCACAGCGGCGCCGACCTGTTGGTGCTCGCGAAACAGCAAGGCTGCAGCATCGCCGAGCTGATGCGGCGCAACGAACGCTGCCTTGGCTACGTCGGGAAAACCGATGCCGAGATCGATGCCTACCTGATGAAGTTCTGGGCCGTGATGCAGGCCTGCGTGGTGCGCGGCTGCCAGACCGTCGGCGTGCTGCCCGGCGGCTTCAAGGTCAGGCGCCGCGCGGCCGATCTGTACCGGCAGCTCTGCGCCAATCCCGAAGCGGCTTTGCGCGACCCGCTGCAGGTGCTCGACTGGGTCAACCTCTACGCGCTGGCGGTGAACGAAGAGAATGCCGCCGGTGGCCGTGTCGTCACCGCGCCGACCAACGGCGCCGCCGGCATCGTGCCGGCCGTGCTTCATTACTACACGCGCTTCGTGCCGAGTTCGAGCGACAAAGGCGTGATCGACTTCCTGCTCACCGCCGCCGCCATCGGAATTCTCTACAAGGAAAACGCCTCGATTTCGGGCGCCGAGGTCGGCTGCCAGGGCGAGGTCGGCGTGGCCTGCTCGATGGCGGCCGGCGCGCTCACCGCGGCGATGGGCGGCAGCCTGCGCCAGGTCGAGAACGCCGCCGAGATCGGCATGGAGCACAACCTGGGCCTGACCTGCGACCCCATCGGC
>JANMWQ010000686.1:0-3516 GCA_031394085.1 Rhizobacter sp.
GCACCCCGCTGCCGCCAAAGGTAAGACCGCGCTGCGCGGCGTGAGCCTGCGCGTGCAAGCGGGTGAGCGGCTCGCCGTGATCGGGCCGTCGGGCGCGGGCAAGACCACGCTGCTGCAGGTCGCGGCGGCTGCGTTGAAACCGTCGAGCGGCCACCTGATGCTGGCCGGCACCGATGCCTGGTCGCAACGCACGCCGGCGCTGCAACGCCAGCGCGGGCGCCTCTTCATGGCGCCGCAAACGCCGCCGCTGCCGCCGCGCCAGCGTGTCGTCACCGCGGTGCTGGCGGGCCGGCTGCCTTCGTGGAGCCTGGCCACCAGCCTGCGCTCGCTGTTCTACCCGGTCGACATCGCCGGTGCCCACGACGCGCTCGATCGCTTCGACCTCGCCGACAAGCTGTTCGCGCGCGTCGATCGGCTCTCGGGCGGCGAGCGCCAGCGCGTCGGCCTCGCGCGTGCGCTGCTCGCGCCGGCTACGCTGTGGCTGATCGACGAACCACTGTCGGCGCTCGACCCGACGCGGGCCGAACAGGCGATCACCGCGCTGATCGCGACCGCGCGCGAACGCGGCGTCACCTTGCTGACGACGATGCACCAGGTCGACACCGCGCTCGCGCACTTCGACCGCATCGTCGGTCTGCGCGAGGGCACGGTCGCGTTCGACCTGCCCACCGCGCAGGTCAGCCGCGATCACCTGCTGCGGCTCTACGCGCAGCACGAAGACGAGCTCGACGGCGCGCCGGGCGAGCCGGCCGGCGCTGCTGACACGTCGCCGACCGCGGCCGCGCGACCCGCCGTGATGCACTGCCGATGAGCGCCGCGCCACTGCCGCGCCGCGACCCGGCCTGGCTCGGGCGCGTGTTCTGGATCGGCGCGGCGCTGGTGCTGCTCGGGCCGATGTTGCTCGCGACCGAGTTCAAACCATGGGCACTTTTCAGTGCCGAAAGCCGCGGGCCGACCTTGCAGTTTCTCGCCGCGTTCATTCCGCCCGCGGTCGGCGGCGAGTTCCTGTGGCTGGTCGCGCGCGAAACCTGGCGCACCGTCGCGATCGCCACCGCCGGCATCACGCTCGCGCTGGTGATCGCGGTGCCTGCGACGCTGCTGTCGACCCGCGTGCTCTCGATCTCGGCGCTGTCGGGTCGCATGGCGCCGGCGCCGGCCGCGTTGCGTCAGATCCTTCGCTGGGTGCTGGTGCTGTTGCGCAGCATCCCCGAACTCGTGTGGGCGCTGGTGTTCGTGCGCGTTGTCGGCCTCGGGCCGACCGCCGGTGTGCTCGCGATCGCGCTGACCTACGGCGGCATGCTCGGCAAGGTCTACGGCGACATTCTGGAGAGCGGCGAAACGCCGGCCACGCGCAACCTGCTGGCCAATGGCAGCGGCAGGCTGCAGGCCTTCGCCTACGGGCTGCTGCCGCAGAACGCGGCCGAGCTCACCTCGTACACCGTGTACCGCTGGGAGTGCGCGATCCGCTCGTCGGTGGTGCTCGGTTTCGTCGGCGCGGGCGGGCTCGGGCAGCAGCTCGACAACTCGACCAAGATGTTCGCCGGCGGCGAGGTCGCGACGATGCTGCTGGTGTTCGTCGCGCTGGTGGCACTCGCCGATCGCGCGAGCTCGTGGCTGCGGCGGGCGCTCGCATGAAACCCGATCGCACTACCACCACCACCGCCGCCGCTAACGAACCACATCGGTTGCCGCCGCCGTTGTTCGACGCGCGCTGCAAGGCGTGCTGGTTCGGTGCCGGGCTCGTCGTGCTGGTGGTCGCCAGTTTCTGGAGCCTCGACCTGCAATGGCGCGCGTTCCTGTCGCTCGATGCGGCGCGCAGCATGGCGCGCTTCGTCGGCGAATTTTTTCCGCCGGATTTGTCGCCAGCATTCGTCGGCAAGGTCGCGTTCGCATCGGTCGAGACGCTCGCGATGTCGGCCCTCGGCACACTGCTCGCGGCCGCGGGCGGCCTGCTGCTCGCGCTGCCCGCGAGCCGCGCGCACGCGGGCGACGCGGCCCGCGCACGCGCGCCGACCCGCCTGCTGCTGAACGCATTGCGCGCCGTGCCCGAGCTGGTGTGGGCCGCGCTGCTGCTGATCTCGGCGGGGCTCGGCCCGTTCGCCGGCACGTTGGCGCTGGCGCTGCACACGACCGGCGTGCTCGGCCGGTTGTTCGCCGAGGCGATCGAGAACGCGCCGCAAGGCCCGGCCGCCGCGCTGCGCACGCAAGGCGTCGGCGCGGTGCGGGTGTTCCTCTACGCGACGCTGCCGCAGGTGCTGCCGCAGCTGATCTCGTACACGCTGTACCGCTGGGAGAACAACATCCGCGCCGCCGCGATCCTGGGCGTCGTCGGCGCCGGCGGGCTCGGGCAGCTGCTCGCCTTCCACATGGGCCTGTTCCAGATGGGCAGAACGGCGACCGTGCTGGGCGCAATGCTGCTGCTGGTGGCGCTGGTCGACGCGCTGAGCTACATCACCCGGCGTGCGCTGGCGCGTTGAGGGTGTGAGGATTACTCCCTCGCCCCTTTGGGGAGAGGGCTGGGGTGACGGGCCGCACCGCCACCGAAGCTCGGCGTTCCGCCAGCCCTCACCCCGACCCTCTCCCAGAGGGAGAGGGAGTCAAGTCAATAAACTGTCGGTGTCTACCCCGCGCACCGCGCGCCGCAGAATCCGACATCACGCCGCGGGGATCATCATCATGCTGAGCAGAGGCGTTGCCACCGTCCGCGCTGAGTTCGACGACCGAGACAACATTTTTGTCGGGCGCGTCTTGGGAACTCGAACAATCATCGGCTTCCACGGTGAAACCGCAGATCAACTCCGTGCAGAGTTTCAGGCTGCAATAGAAGACTTCATCCGTGACTGCAGGAGCAAGGTGTCAAGCCCGAGAAGCCAGCCTCCGGCAAACTTTTGCTTCATGTGCCACCGGAAGTTCACGGCGCGGCATTGGTCGCAGCCCAAGCTGCAGGAAAAAGCCTTAACCAGTGGGCAACCGAGCTCCTTACCGACGCCGTGCCGCACTGAGAGTGTGAGAATTTTTTCAGCGCATTCGTCTTTGCTCCCTCTCCCTTTGGGATAGCGCGGGGGGCCGACAGCGACAGTCTCTATTGGCGAGCTCTCACCCCAACCCTCTCCCAGAGGGAGAGGGAGTTGATTTCCGCCTGATCAGGTACCACGCCGCGGGGATGACCAGCATGCTCAGCAGTGGCGCGGTGACCATGCCGCCGACCATCGGCGCTGCGATGCGTGTCATCACCTCCGAGCCGGTGCCGGTGCCGAGCAGGATCGGCAGCAACCCGGCCATCACGACCGCGACCGTCATCGCCTTCGGGCGCACGCGCAGCACCGCGCCTTCGCGGATTGCGTCGAGCAGGTCGGCGGTGCCGGTCGTGCCCTGCGCGATGCGAACGTCCCAGGCCTGCTTCAGGTACAGCAGCATGATCACGCCGAACTCGGCGGCAACGCCGGCCAGGGCGATCAGGCCAACAGCGCTGGCCACCGACAGCCGGTAGTCGAGCAGCCACAGCAGCCAGACGCC
>JANMWQ010000692.1:0-12314 GCA_031394085.1 Rhizobacter sp.
CTGGGGCGTCGGCGAAATGGAGCGCCGCTACAAGCTGATGAGCAAAATGGGGGTGCGCAATCTCGGCGGCTACAACAAGAAGATCAGCGACGCGAAAGAGCGCGGCGAGCTGATCCCGAACCCGTTCAGCCTCACGCCCGAGCAACCCGAACCCCTCGAGCGCCTGCCCAACATCGTGATCGTGATCGACGAGCTGGCCGACCTGATGATGGTCATCGGCAAGAAAATCGAGGAGCTGATCGCGCGCCTGGCGCAAAAGGCCCGCGCCTGCGGCATCCACCTGATTCTGGCCACGCAGCGCCCGAGCGTCGACGTGATCACCGGGCTGATCAAGGCCAACATCCCGACGCGCCTGTCGTTTCAGGTCAGCAGCAAGATCGATTCGCGCACCATCCTCGACCAGATGGGCGCCGAGGCGCTGCTCGGCATGGGCGACATGCTCTACATGCCGTCGGGCACCGGCTACCCGGTGCGGGTGCATGGCGCGTTCGTCAGCGACGACGAAGTACACCGCGTCGTCGAATACCTGAAGAGCCAGGGCGAGCCGAACTACATCGAAGGCATTCTCGAAGGCGGCGTGCTCGACGACGGCCCCGATGCGCTCACCAGCGAAGGCGGCGTGATGGGTGGCGGTGAGAGCGACGCGATGTACGACCAGGCGGTGGCGATCGTGCTGCAACACAAGCGTGCGTCGATCTCGCTGGTGCAACGCCACTTGCGCATCGGCTACAACCGCGCGGCGCGGCTGCTGGAACAAATGGAAAAGTCCGGACTCGTGTCGAGCATGTCCACCAACGGCAACCGGGACATCATCGCCCCGGCTCGTACCGAATGATTCCGCTGCGCCGAATGAACAAGTACCTCGTTGCGCTGGCGCTGAGTTTTGCAGCGCTCGCCGCCCACGCCGATTCAGTCGACACCTTGCGCGAGTTCATCCGCGACGTGAAGACCGGTCGCGCGCAATTCACGCAGACCGTGACATCGCCCGACGGCGCAAAGAAGAAAACCTCGACCGGCAGCTTCGAGTTCTCGCGTCCGAATCGTTTTCGCTTCGTCTATGCCAAGCCGTTCGAGCAGACCATCGTCGCCGACGGCCAGAAGGTCTGGATCTACGACGCCGATTTGAACCAGGCGAGTTCGCGCAAGTTCACGTCCGCGCTCGGTGCGACGCCGGCCGCACTGCTCGCCGGTGGCTCGCTCGACAAGGATTTCGAGCTCGCCGCCGTCCCTGCCAAAGACGGGCTCGATTGGGTCAGCGCGACGCCGAAGGCCAAAGACGGCGCGTTCAAGTCGCTCCGCATCGGGTTTCGTGGATCGGTGCTCGCAGCTATCGAGATCGTCGATGCGTTCGACCAGCGCTCGCTGCTGCAATTCAGCCAGTTCTCAGCCGGCGTGACTCTCGCTGCCGACACCTTCACGTTCACTCCGCCCGCCGGCGCCGATGTGATCGAGCAATGAAGGTCACGATCGTCGGTACCGGTCATGTCGGTATCGTGGCCGGGCGTGCCTGGCGGACATGGGCAACGACGTCGTCGGTCTCGATGTCGATGCAGCCAAGATCGCGCTTCTTGAAAACGGCGCTATTCCGATCCATGAGCCGGGCCTGAAAGGGCTTGTCCAGCGCAACGCGCTGGTCGGTCGCCTGCGCCCCACGACCGACGTGGCGAGCGCGGTCGCGCACGGCACCTTGCAGTTCATGGCAGCAGCACGCCACCCGACGAAGACGGCTCTGCCGACCTGCGGCAAGTGCTCGCGGCGGCGCACGCCAACGGTCGCCACGTGACCGAGTACAAGGTCGTCGGCGACAACAGCGCGGTGCCGGTGGGCACGGCAGAGAGAGTCCGCGCGGCGATCGAAGAAGGGCTCGCCGCGCGTGGCGTCATGATCGAATTTTCGGCGGCGTCGAACCCCGAGTTCTTGAAAGAAGGTGCAGCGGTCGCCGACTTCGCGCGCCCCGATCGGATCGTGATCGACGCGCAGGACGAATCTGCGATCGCGTTGCTGCGCACGCTCTATGCGCCGCTCCTGCGCAGCCACGACCGGACGCTGGTGTGGACACGCGGAGCGCCGAGTTCACCAAGTACGCTGCCAATGCGATGCTGGCTATGCGCATCAGCTTCATGAACGAATTCGCGCGGGAGGCCGAGCGCATCGGCGTCGACATCGAACTCGTGCGGTTCGGCATCGGCAGCGAGCCGCGCATCGGCACGCACTTTCTCTGCGCCGGTGCGGGTTACGGCGGCAGCTGTTTCCCGAAAGACATCAAGGCATTGGCCCGCGTGGCCAGCGAGGCGGGCCAACCGTCGCAAATGCAGGCGGCGGTCGAAGCGGGCAATGCGTCGCAGAGGGTGTTGCTGGTCGACAAGGTGGTGGCGCGCTACGGGCGCGATTTGGGCGGCCTGACCTTCGCACTTTGGGGCCCGGCTTACAAGCCGAACACCGACGACATGCGCGAGGCGCCGAGTCGCCGAGTCGCATGATCGTCGAATCACTGACCGCGAAGGGCGCTCAGGTCCAGGCCTACGATCCGATCGCGCTCGCCGACGCGGCGCGCGTATTCGGCGATTTGCCGGGATTGCGGCTCGTGGACAGCGCCGAAAAGGCGTTCTGCGGTGCCGATGCGATGCTGATCGTGACCGAATGGAAAGCGTTCCGTACGCCCGATCTCGACCCTATGCGCGAGGCGCTGAAGAACCGCGGCGTGTTCGACGGGCGCAATCTCTACGAGCCGGCGACCATGCACCGCGCCGGCATCGAGCACCACGCGAAAGGCAGGCCGATGCGCCGAGGAGCGCAGGCGCCCATCGGGTCGGCTCAAACGTGCGCTCGAACGCTCGCGTCGTTCGGCAGCCGCGCTCCTTGCACCGCCAACGCGCCGCTGCGCCCTGGGACCTCGCCGTTCAGCAAGCGGCATTTCGGCAGCGTAGCCGTGTCGATCAGAGCAGGCAGTTCGCCGAGGCTCGCGAAGCGGTGACCCTGCGCGCGCCAGCCGTTCAGCAAGCGCTCGAACGAAGGCAGCAGTTTTTGCCCTTCGAGTTCGGCATGCAGCGTGTAGACCTGGATCGGTGCGGTGTCGTGTTCGGTCAGCGCCAGCACGGCGCGGTCGACGTTGTTCGCGTCGCAGCCGTTCAGGCCGAGTAGCTCGTCGAGGGTCGGCAGCGTGGTCGGGAACTGGATCGGGCCGAGTACCGCGCCCTCAGCGTCGACCGGCACGAACGGTTCGCTGCCGCGCGTGTCCGATGCGACGGTGTAGCCGAGTTCGCTTTCGATCCGGAAGGCATGATCGTTCATCTGCCAGCCCGCCGCGCCGTGCACGCGCGGTGCGTGGCCGAAGATCTCTGCGTAGCGCTCGGTCGCGCGTTTCATCTCGACGCGGGTCCATGCGGCCGACGCATCGGCCACACGATCCTGCCAGCGCACATGGTCCCAGGTGTGCACGCCGGTCTCGAATCCGGCCTGCGCGACCGAGCGCATCAACGCGGCTTCGCGCCGGCCGATGTCCGGCCCCGGCAGCAGCGTGCCGTAGAGCAACGTTCGCACGCCGTAGTGCTCGACGACCGAGGTGCGAGCCACCTTGCCGAAAAAGCCGGGTCGCAGTGCGCGCCGGATCGCACGGCCGGTGTGATCCGGCCCGAGGCTGAACAGAAAGCTCGCGGACGCGCCGACGCGCTCGAGCAGCCGTGCGAGCGCGGGCACGCCCTCGCGCGTGCCGCGCCAGGTGTCGACATCGATCTTCAGGCAGAGGTGGGCCACGGGGTCGCTTCGTTCGGTCGGTGTGCGCAGAACTCAATCGTTGAGGCGGCGCGCGTCGTCGAGTTGATCTCCGTAGTGGTCGAAGAGCCGGCCGAGCGCCTGCTCCATCGTGACCTGTGGAGCCCAGTCCAGGTCGTGCTTCGTGTTGTCGATTTTCGGCACGCGGCGCTCCACGTCCTGGTAGCCGGCGCCGTAGTACGCGCCCGACGAGGTTTCGATCAGGCGAACCCGCGCCGCGCGTTCGCGGTATTCGGGCCGCGACGCCGCTTCGGCCAGCATCATCTCGGCGAGCTCGCGCACCGAGTGGTCGTTGGCGGGGTTACCGATGTTGTAGATGTTTCCGCGCGCCTTGCCACCCGCGTTGGCGAGGATGCGCATCAACGCGTCGATGCCGTCGTCGATGTCCGTGAAGCAGCGACGCTGCTGCCCGCCGTCGACGAGCTGGATCGGCTCGCCGCGCACGATGTGGCCGAGAAACTGCGTGATGACGCGGCTCGATCCCTCTTTGGCGGTGTGCAGGCTGTCGAGCCCCGGACCGATCCAGTTGAACGGTCGGAACAGCGTGAAGTCGAGCCCTTGCTCCTGGCCGTAGCCGTGGATCACGCGGTCGAGCAACTGCTTGGAACACGCGTAGATCCAGCGTGGCTTGTTGATCGGGCCGTAGACCAGCGGCGAAGCCTCGGGGTCGAATTCGGCGTCGCCGCACATGCCGTAGACCTCGCTCGTGCTCGGGAAGACGACGCGCTTCTTGTACTTCACGCAGTGCCGCACGATCGGCAGGTTGGCCTCGAAGTCGAGCTCGAACACGCGCAACGGCTCGCGCACGTAAGTCGCCGGCGTGGCGATCGCAACGAGCGGCAGCACCACATCGCATTTGCGAACGTGGTATTCGATCCACTCCTTGTTGATCGTGATGTCGCCTTCGAAGAAGTGGAAGCGCGGATCGTCGAGCCACGGCACGACCCGGTCGGACTGCATGTCCATGCCGTAGACCTCCCAGTCAGTGGTCGCGAGGATCGAACGGGTCAGGTGGTGGCCGACGAAACCGTTGACGCCGAGGATGAGGACTTTGAGCATGGCGAGGTCGGAACGAGTCCGGAAAATATTGGAGGGATGACGAGCGATCGCGCGGATCAGGCCGCAGTCGTCACGGCGGTCAGGGCATTGAGTGCGGCCGTACCGAAGCGGGTTTCGAAGGCGGCCGCGTCGAGTGGTTCATCGGCGAGAGATGCCGCAAGCACGCGCAGCGAGCGGCCGTCTCCCGCCCGCAGCCAGAGCGTGTGGTCGCGTGCGAACAAGGCCGGAGCGCCGCTGGCCGACCGCGGTTCAGCATCGGTCAACTCGGCGGCCCCGGCAGGGCCCGGCCATGTCCGCCCGATGAGCACGCGCCCTGCGCGGGTGTCGAAGAATGCGCCCGGGTATTCGGGCGGCGCAACAGCGCGCACGAGGTCGTGAATCTGCTGTGCCGACATGCTGCGCACGATTCGCCCGTCTTCGGCCTTGCGCGCACCGAAGTAGCCGCCCCGGGACAGGTCTTGCGGGATTCGTGTCGCGCTGCCGGCGATTAGCAGGGGCAGGGCGCGTGCCATCACGATCTCGGCGGCCAGCGTGACCTTGTCGAAAACCTGGCGCGCACTGTCGTCGCGCAGAATCGGCACAGCGCACTGGTCGATCAGCGGGCCGTGATCGGGTTTGATGTCCATTGCATGCAGGCTGGCGCCGGTCGAACGCTCGCCGTTCAAGACGGCCCAGTTCACCGGCGCGCGACCGCGGTAGCTGGGCAGTAGCGAGCCATGCATGTTGTAGGCACCGCGGGCCGGCACGCCGAGCAGTGGCGCCTTCAGCATGTGGCGGTAGTAGAACGAAAAGAGGAAATCGGGCGCGGCGCGCGCACACTCGGCGACGATCTCGGCAGCGTTCGCATCGGCCGGCGCGATGCAGCGCAGGCCGGCTTCGGCCGCCACCGCGGCCACGCTGTCGAACCAAATCGCCTCGGCCGGGTTGTCGGCGTGCGTCACGACCAGCCGCACATCGACGCCGCCGTCGAGCAGCACTTTCAGGCAACGCACGCCGACGTTGTGGTACGCGAAGACGATGGCGCTCGGTGCGCTCGGTGCGCTCGGGGCTCCGTGCCTTGAAGGGCTGTGGTCTGAAGGGCCGGTCAAGGTTTGCGCTCCAGGATCGCGCTGATCACGTAGCGCGGCCTCGACCGCACCTCCTGAAGGATGCGGCCGACGTATTCGCCGAGCAGGCCGATGCCGAAGAGTGCCAGCCCGATCAGCAGGAAAGCGATCGCGAACAGCGTGAACAAGCCGCCTTCTTCCGGGCCGATGATCAGGCGGCGAGCTGCCAGCACGGCCACCAGCACGGCAGCACCAACCGAGACGGCCATGCCGAGCATGGAGAACCACTGCAACGGCACCACCGAGAAGCCGGTAATCAGATCGAAGTTGAGCCGGATCAGGCTGTAGAGCGAGTACTTGGATTCGCCTGCGCTCCGCTCTTCGTGGCCGACCTCGACCTCGGTCGGCTGCCGTGCGAACTGGTAGGCGAGCGCCGGAATGAACGTGTTCATTTCGCCGCACTGGTTGATCAGCTGAACGATGTTGCGGCTATAGGCGCGCATCATGCAGCCCTGGTCGGTCATCTGGATGTGCGTGATGCGCGACCGCAACCCGTTCATGCTGCGGCTGGCCCAGCGGCGCCACACCGAATCGCGACGCATCCGGCGCACCGAGCCGACGTAGTCGTGCCCTGCGTCCATCGCAGCGAGCAGCCGGCCGATGTCTTCGGGGGGGTTCTGCAGATCCGCATCGAGTGTCACGATGCGTTCGCCGCGGCAGTGCTCGAAGCCGGCCATGATCGCGCGGTGCTGGCCGTAATTGCCGTTGAACATGATCACACGCGTCACATCGGGCCGGCGTTCGAACTGCTCGGCCAGCAGTTGCGCGGAGCGGTCGCGGCTGCCGTCGTCGATGAAGACGATCTCATAGTCCGTGCCGAGCGCATCGAGTGCGGTGTAGAGCCGCTCGAACAAGGCAGCCAGCCCCGGCTCCTCGTTGTAAACCGGCACGATCACGCTCAGCAGCGGCGCGCCCGGCGCTGGCGCGGCCAGGCCGGGGGTCATTCGAAGATCGACGGTTTCGTGAGCGTCCATGGGGTGGCAGACCTGTTCAGCGGCGTGCGGCCGTGACGACAGCGCGCAGCGCACTGCAGACCCGGTCGACATCGGTCTCGGCCATCGCCGGAAACAGCGGCAGGCTGACGATGCGCTCGCCGACACGTTCGGCTGCGGGGAAATCACCCTCTTTGTGACCTAGCCCGCGGTACAGCGTGAACAGGTGCATCGCCGGGTAATGCACACCGATGCCGATGCCTCGCTGCTTCATCGCCTCGATGAACGCGGCGCGGTCGAGGCGCAGCGATTCGAGCGGCAGCAGGACCTGGAACATGTGCCAGTTGCTGTGCTCGAAGTCGTCGAGCGGCAAGCCCAGCCCCAGGCTGCGATCGATGCGCTCGAAGTAGCGCTGCGCAAGGGCTTTGCGGCGCGTGTTGAATTCGTCCAGCCGCTTCAGCTGGCCGAGACCGATCGCCGCGGCCACATCGGTCAGGTTGGCCTTGCCGCCGAGTTCTTCGACATCCATCTCGCCATCGGCGAACCGTTGCACGCCCTGAAGCCGAAGCCGCTCGAAGCGCGCCGCCTCGGCCCTGGTGCTCATCACGAGGCAGCCGCCTTCGGCCGTCGTCATGTTCTTGTTCGGGTGGAAGCTGATCGAGACCAGATCGCCCTCGCAGCCAATCTCGTGGCCGCCGAAGCGCGCGCCCATCGATTGCGCGGCGTCTTCGATCACGCGCAGGCCGTGCTCGCGCGCGATCGAATAGAGCCGGGCGCGATCGACCGGCAGGCCGGCCAGATCGACCGGCAGGATTGCCCGCGTAGCCGGCGTGACGGCCGCCTCGATGCGGGCCAGGTCGATGTTGCGCGTGACCGAATCGATGTCGACGAAGACCGGCTTCGCGCCGACCTGCAGGATCACGTTGCCTGTGGCCACCCAGCTCAACGGCGTCGTGATGACCTCGTCGCCCGGGCCGATGTTCGCCAGGCGCAGTGCCAGTTCGAGTGCGGCCGTCGCCGAGTTGACGAGCCGCACCGGCCGGCCGCCGTAGCGCTGCGACAGCGCAGCCTCGAGCGCCTGGCAGCGCGGCCCGGTCGTGAGCCAGCCGGAGCGGAGCACCTCGGCGACTTCGGCGATGGTGGCTTCGTCGATGCTCGGCCGAGTGAACGGCAGAAAAGGCACAAGGTTCGGCGCGCTGTTCATGCCGGCACCCCCGAGCGCGCCACGATCACGACACCGAGCAGGATCACGCCGATGCCGAGCCAGCGTTGCATCGACACGGCTTCGCCGAAGAGCCACATCGCCAGCAGCGCGTTGACCACGTAGCCGATCGACACCAGCGGGTAGGCGATGCTCACGTCGACACGCGAGAGCGCGACGATCCAGACCACTACGCTCACGACGTAGCACGCGAGCCCGCCCAGCACGGCGGGGTGCGTCGCGAGCGTGCTGGCCGCGCCGCGCAATGCACCAAAGCCGGCGATTGGGCCGACCGCGCTCGCGCCGGCTTTGAGCAGCAACTGCGCCACTGCATTCAGCAAGACGCCGGTGAGGATGACCAACAGATCGGGAATTCGCATGGTCGGCGAGGCGGTCAGGGTTTCACTACGACGAGGCGGCGGGCATCGCCGTACACCACTTGCATCGGCAGGCCGAGCGCTCGGAGTTCGTCGAAAGTCGTCGGTTTCAGGTAGGCCGCTGCGCGCGGTTCGAGGCGCCAGCGTTCGGCGAATGCCGCGAGGCTCGAAACGCCTCGCTGAGGCTCGTGCGTCAAGCCGAACTCGAACTCGTCGAGGTAGTCGACTAGGATCGTCGATCGCCGCAGGTAGAACGGCATCGTCTGGTCATAGTCGCGGACCGAGAACACGGGGGTCGACGGGTCGATTCGCGGCGCGAGTGCGCGGACGATGGCGTCGGCACTCTTGAGCTGGCCGAAGGTGTCGTGCGACTGCATCAGGATCAGGACCGCAGCCGCGTGCGCCGCCGCGAGCACGGCGAGCGCCGCGGTTCGGCGTTGCCGCCCGAGCAGGTGCCAGGCGAGCGCGCTGGCGCCGAGCACGAGCGCCGCGCCCACCCCGACGCCCCAGGCCATTGCGACGACCGCTGGAAGCGGCAACGTGGGGCTGATGAAGCGGTGGAGTTGCGTGAGGGCGAGCAGTGGCAGTCCCCAGATGGCCACGGGCACCCACAGGTTCTGGCGCAGGGCGCGATCGGTCGCGCGCTCGAAGGCGCGCGCCACGAGCAGCGCCAGCGCCGGAAACATCGGCAGGATGTAGGAAGGCAGCTTCGAAGAAGAGACGCTGAAGAACACGAAAACGAAGACAGCCCAGGTGAGCAGCAGACCGGTCGAAAAATCGGTACGGCGGGCGCGCAGGGCCCAGGGCAGTGCGGCAGTCCACGGCAGCAAGCCGACGAGGAGGTAGGGCACGAAATACCACCACGCCCCCTCGCGCCGGTGAACCGTGCTGAGAAATCGCTTGAAGTGCTCGTGTATGAAGAAGAACGAGGCGAAGTCGGGGTTGCGCATCGACACCAGCGCGAACCACGGCGCCGTGATCGCCAGCACCAGGGCGAGCCCGGCGGCCCAGTGCAGGCGCCGCCAGATCGAAAAGTCGAGTCGCCAAACACTGTGCAGAATCAGCACCGCGCCCGGGATCAACGCGCCGACGAGCCCCTTGCTGAGCACCGCGAGGCCGATGCCGGCCCAGGCCGCGAGCATCCACCGGCGTTGTGCGTCCGGATCACCCGCGTGGTGCTCGGCGAGCAGCACACCGCACAGCGACACCGTGAGCGCCGCCATCAGGCCGGCATCGAGCGTGAGGAAGTGGCTGTTGGCGACGATCCATGTGGTCGAGCCGGCGATCAGCAGCGCATGCCACCCGACCCGCGCACCCCACAGCCGGGCGCCGGTGCCGCCGACCATGAACACCGTGGCGAGACCTGCCAGGCCGGGCCACAGGCGAGCGGCGAATTCGTTGATGCCGAACAGCCAGAAACTCAGCGCGCCGCCCCAGTATTGCAGCGGCGGCTTCTCGAAATACATGAGCCCGTTGAGGCGGGGAGTGATCCAGTCGCCGCTTTGCAGCATGCCAAGCGCGAGCGAGGCATAGCGCCCTTCGTCGGCGCTGATCAGTGATCGGCCGGCCGACGCCGCGAGCCACACGACCGCGAAAGCGACCAGCCCGAGGCACAGCGCCAGGGGCGATGACCTGGCGTGGTGTAGAGCAGATCGGAGCGAGGGCGGATTCAAGTCGGCACTTCGGGATACGGGATACGAGGTAAGGGGTCGCGGGTGCCTGGCTGGAGGCCGCAGGACTCTAGCAGCTAACACCCGCGCCTCCGCGCGGGACGGCGACAATGCCGCGCATGGTGACCGCCCAACTCCCGCTCGAACCAGCCGAAAATTCCCGTACGGACATTCACGCGCCGCTGGCCGAGCGCCTGCGGCCGAAGACACTCGACGAGGTCATCGGCCAGCAGCACCTGCTCGGCGCCGGCAAGCCGTTGCGCGCCGCCTTCGAGTCGGGTCGGTTGCACTCGATGATTCTGTGGGGCCCGCCGGGTGTCGGCAAGACGACGCTGGCGCTGCTCGTCGCGCAGGGTTTCGAGGCGCAGTTCATCGCGATCTCGGCAGTGCTCGGTGGCGTCAAAGACATCCGCGACGCGGTCGAGCGCGCGCAGATCGCGCGCAACAGTTCGCGTCGCACGGTCGTCTTCGTCGACGAGGTGCACCGTTTCAACAAGGCGCAACAAGACGCGTTCTTGCCGCACGTCGAATCGGGCCTGTTCACCTTCATCGGCGCGACCACCGAAAACCCGTCGTTCGAGGTCAACTCGGCGCTGCTCTCGCGCGCCACCGTGCACGTGCTCCAGGCGCTGACCGACGACGATCTGCGCGCGTTGCTCGTGCGCGCCGCGGCGTTGTCGAGCGCGCCGCCGATGACCGATGCGGCACGCGACCGGCTTGTGGCCTACGCCGACGGCGATGCGCGTCGGCTGCTGAACTCGTACGAGAACCTGATCGGCCTGATCGGTCATGGCGGCGCGGTCGAACTCATCGACGAGCCGCTGCTCGAAAAGTCACTCGGCGAACAACTGCGCCGCTACGACAAGGGCGGCGAGCAGTTCTACGACACGATCTCGGCGCTGCACAAGGCCGTGCGCGGCAGCGATCCTGATGCCGCGCTCTACTGGTTCGTGCGCATGCTCGACGGCGGCGTCGACCCGCGCTATGCGATCCGTCGGCTCGTGCGCATGGCCAGCGAAGACATCGGTCTGGCCGACCCGCGCGCACTGCGCCTCACGCTCGACGCGGCCGAAACCTACGAGCGCCTCGGCTCACCCGAGGGTGAACTCGCGCTCGCGCAAGCGGTCGTCTACCTCGCGGTCGCACCCAAGAGCAACGCGGTCTACAAAGCCTACAACGCGGTGCGCGCCTTCATCAAGCAAGACGGCACGCGCCCGGTGCCGCTGCGTCTGCGCAATGCGCCGACCGCGCTGATGAAGGGCCTCGACTACGGCAAGGGCTATCGCTACGCGCACGACGAACCGGGTGGCTTCGCGGCCGGTGAGTCTTACTTGCCCGACGGCATGGCAGAGACGCAGTTCTACGCGCCGGTCGACCGCGGCCTGGAGATCCGCATCGGCGAAAAACTCGCCGAGCTGCGCCGCCTCAACGACGCGGCGAATCGAGCGCCAGCCGCGTGACGCTGACCCCACGCGAAGCCGCTTCACTCTGATACGGATTCGATGCACCGTCATGGGGAAAGCGATGGTCGGTCGGCTGCGATCACGAACCTAGAATCCGCTTCGCCTCGTTGGCCCGCATTTGGCGGGTCTCGGCGCCGACACACCGTGGCCGGATTATTGCTATCGGACGAAGCACGGAAAACAAGCCCGACGATGACGGGCAACGCAGGAGTGACACCCCCATGGACACCTTCATCCAGCAGATCATCAACGGCCTCGTGCTCGGCAGCGTCTACGCGCTGGTGGCGCTCGGCTACACGATGGTCTACGGCATCATCAACCTGATCAACTTCGCGCACGGCGAGGTGTTGATGGTGGGCGCACTCACGAGCTGGACGGTCGTCACCTGGCTCGGCAAGAGCGGCCTGCCAGGCTGGCTCTTGTTGCTGATCTCGCTGGTGGCCGCGATCATCGTCTGCTGCGCACTCAACTACAGCATCGAGAAGATCGCCTACCGGCCGCTGCGCAACGCGCCGCGCCTGGCGCCGCTGATCACCGCGATGGGCATGAGCCTGTTGCTGCAAACGCTGGCGATGATCATCTGGGAGCCGACCTACAAGTCGTACCCGATCCTGCTGCCGAGCGAGCCTTACAACATCGGCGGTGCGGTCATCAACAACGTGCAGATCATGATCCTCGTCGTCACGGCGGTCACGCTCAGCGGGCTGATGTACCTCGTCAACAAGACCAAGCTCG
>JANMWQ010000701.1:0-3009 GCA_031394085.1 Rhizobacter sp.
CATGGCCGATCGTGCTGATCGTGCTGTGCGCCGCGATGCTGCACGCGTCGTGGAACGCGATGATCAAGTCGGGCACTGACAAGGCCGCCGACACCGCGCTGATGACGGTCGCCGGCGCCGTCGTCGCGCTGCCCTTCCTGCTCTGGACCGGCCTGCCGAACCGGGGTGCATGGCCCTACATCCTGGCCTCGCTGGTCATCCACATCGGCTACTACATCGCGCTCGTCGAAGCCTACGAGCACGGCGACCTCGGTCTCACCTACCCGATCATGCGCGGCTTCGCGCCGCTGCTGGTCGCGCTCGGCAGCGGCATGTTCATCGGCGAGGCACCGAGCCCGGCGGCGTGGTTCGGCATCGTCGGCATCGCGGTCGGCGTCGGGCTGGTCGGGCTCGCGCATCCGGGCGAAGCGCTGCACCACCGCCGCGCACTGCTGTTCGCGTTCGCGAACGCGGCGCTGATCGCGACCTACACCATCGTCGACGGCATCGGCGTGCGTGCCGACGGCGGCGCGGCGCGCTACGTGCTGTTGCTGTTCGTGCTCGACGGGTTTTTGTACCCTGCCCTCGTGTGGCTGCGCCGCAGCGCGGCCGAGCGCACCGCCCTCGTCACCTACGCGCGCAAGCGCTGGCCGATGGCCACGCTCGGCGCGAGCGCCTCGATCGGCGCCTACGGCATCGCGCTGTGGGCGATGACGCGCGCGCCGGTGGCGTCGGTCGCAGCGTTGCGCGAGACCTCGGTGCTGTTCGCCGCGGTACTCGGCACCGTGCTGCTGAAAGAGCGCTTCGGGTTGCAGCGCGCGATCGGCACCGGCGTCATCGTGGCCGGCGTGATGGCGCTGCGTTTCGGCTGACGCGAAAACGCCGCACCCAGCCGAACCACACGCACACGGCCACCGGCAGGCCCAGGCCGAGCCACGAGAGGGCATCCCAGATGTCGTCGCCGACCAGCCCTGCGATCAGGCCGATGGCGCTGAGCACGGCGAGCGCGATCGGCGCGCCCCAGAGCCGCCACTGAAACCCGTGCTCGTGCTGGCTCACGCCGCAGCCACCTTGCGTTTGGCGAGCCACAGGTACAGCCCGCTGCCGAGCACGATGATGGTGACGATGTCGAGCACTGCCCACAAGATTTGCATCGGCAGGCCACCGTAGTCGCCGAAGTGCAGCGGCTGCGAAATCAGCAGCGCGGTCAGGTACCAGGGCAGCACGCGGCTGTCGGTGACCTGGCCGGTGACCGCATCGACCAGCACCGGCTTGAACGTGCGCGCGGTCAATGCTTCGGTGCCGCGCATGAACACGCCGTAGTGGTGCGGGCTTGTGAACACGGTGCCGGGGAACGCGATGAAACCGATCTTCATCCCGGGTTCGCGCGCTTGCGCCGCCGTGATCGCGGTCTGCAGCGAACCGAGGGCCGTGAGCGGTGGCTGGCCCTTGTACGGCGCGACCATCTCGGCCATCTGGTCGTTCTGCCAATACTTGACGACCAGGTCGGCCCAGGTGTTGATCACGCCCGTCGCGCCGACGACGAAGACCCAGGTCAAGGTGACGATGCCGAGCAGGTTGTGCAAGTCGAGCCACTTCGTGCGCGTGCTGCGTTCGCGCCGCACTTCACCGAATCGCAGCTTGCGCATGAACGGCGCGTAGAGCACGGCGCCCGAGACGATCGCGATCAGCAGCAGCAGCCCCATGGCGCCGAGGAACAGCTTGCCCGCCAGACCCGCGAACAGGTCGACGTGCAGCGACAACATGATGTGCATGAAGCCCTCGTCGAGCTTCGGCTCGGCCAGCGCCTCGCCGGTGCGCGCGTCGACCGCGACCTGCTTGAAGCCGGAGTCCGACGTCGGCGTGGCCGAGAGCGTGACGAACCAGACGCGGTCGTCGTCGGCCTCTTGCGAGACGAACATGCCGCCGAGGTTCGGGTAGCGCGCGTTCGCGACCGCCATCACGGTGTCGAGGCTCACGCGCGGCGTGCGCGCCGACATCTCGCGCGCTTCGACCTCGGTGCCGAGCAGGTGCCCGATCTCGTGGTGAAAGATCAGCGGCAGCCCGGTCAGGCACAGCAGCAGCATGAACACCGTGCTGACGAGGCTGGTCCACTTGTGCAGCCAGGTCCAGGCGCGTAACGCGCGCGAGCTGATCATGCCGACATCAGAAGTCGACGCTCGCGCTGAGCGATACGGCACGCGGCGTGCCGAGCACGAGATAGCCGGCGCCCGGGTAGCCGCCGACCGACGACCAATACGCCCGATTCGCGACGTTGTCGACACGCGCACGCAGCGTGACGATGCGGCCCTGCAGGTCGAGCTCGTAGCGCGCGCCGAGGTCGAGCCGCGTCCAGCTCGGCACGTTCAGCGTGTTCGCGGCGTCGGCGTAGGTGGCGCCGGTGTAGACCACACGGCCGTCGACGGCCAGGCCCTGCACGCCGGGCACGTCCCATTCGACACCGGCGTTGGCCTGCGTCTTTGGCACGCCGATGACGCGCTTGCCGTCGGTCGCGGCGCTGCCGGTCGATTGCTGTTCGGCATCGAGCCAGGTCACGCCGCCGAGCACGCGCAAGCCCTTCGCGGCGATGCCGAAGACCGACAGTTCGGCGCCCTGGTGACGGTCTTCGCCGCTCGCGACGAACAGGTTCGCGGCATTCACATACGAACGCGGTTTCGAGGTCGAGAACAGCGCGAGGCTGCCGCCGAGCGTGCCGCCGTCGTACTTCACGCCGACTTCCTTCTGCTTCGAGACATGCGGCGGCAGCACCTCGCCCTGGTTCACCGGCGGCGCTGCACCGAAGGCGCCGGCAGCCGTGTCGCCTTGCGTCAGGCCTTCGATGTAGTTGGCGTACAGCGAGACTTGCTTGCCGAGCTTGTACAACGCACCGACGCTCGGGCTGGTGCGGCTCGTGTCGTAGTTGGCATACAGCGCGGCGGTGCCGTAGGCGTAGTTGGAAATGTCGAGCGTCTGGTGGCGCAGGCCGAGCGTGAACTTGAGCTGGTCGTCGAGGAAACCGAGCGTGTCGCC
>JANMWQ010000728.1:0-1757 GCA_031394085.1 Rhizobacter sp.
TAGTCTTGCGGCGAGATGCCGACGACGATGCCGGCGTTGGCGTTGCGCTCGTTGCGCGAGTACTGGCTCATGCCGTTGGTGACGACGCGGCCCGGCTCCGAAGTCGCGGCCACCACCGTGCCGCCGGGGCACATGCAAAAGCTGTAGACGGATCGGCCGTTCTTGGCGTGGTGCACGAGTTTGTAGTCGGCCGCGCCGAGCGTCTCGTTGCCCGCATTCGGCCCGAAGCGCGCGCGGTCGATGATCGATTGCGGGTGCTCGATGCGAAAACCGATGGAGAACGGCTTGGGCTCCATGAAGACGCCGCGTTCGTGCAGCATCGCGAAGGTGTCGCGCGCGCTGTGGCCGAGCGCGAGCACGACGTGGTCGGAGGCGAGTTGTTCGCCGCTCGCCAAGGTCACGCCGCGAATCTGCCCGCCCTCGATCAGCACGTCGGTCACGCGCTGCCCGAACCGGATCTCGCCGCCCAGCGCTTCGATCTCGGCGCGCATCTTCTCGACCACGCCGACGAGCCGGAAGGTGCCGATGTGCGGCTTCGCGACGAACAGGATCTCTTCCGGCGCGCCGGCCTTCACGAACTCGTCGAGCACCTTGCGCGTGAGGTGCCGCGGGTCGCTGATCTGGCTCCACAGCTTGCCGTCGGAAAACGTGCCTGCGCCGCCTTCGCCGAACTGCACGTTCGACTCGGGGTCGAGCACGCCCTTGCGCCACAGCGCAAAAGTGTCTTTCGTGCGTTCGCGCACCGATCGGCCGCGCTCCAGCACGATCGGCCGCAGCCCCATCTGCGCGAGGATCAGCGCGGCGAAGATGCCGCACGGGCCGAAGCCGATGACGAGCGGCCGTCTTTGGCCAGAGCGGTCCGCAGGCCAGTCGACCGGTGCGTGGCCGACGCCGTGGTAGGCCGTGTCGGGCGTTGCGCGGATGTGCGGCTGGTCGGCAAGTTTCGACAGCACGGTGGCCTCGTCGCTCAGCGCGCAATCGACCGTGTAGATCAGCTGAATCGCAGACCGCTTGCGCGCGTCGTAGCTGCGCTTGAAGACCGTGAACGCGGTCAGGTCGGCATCGGCCACGCCGAGCCGCGCAACGATCGCTGGCCGCAGCGCCTGTTCATCGTGTTCCAGCGGCAAGCGCAGTTCGGTGATGCGCAACATCGCTCAAGCCGCCTTCGCGCTCTGCGGCTCGTTGCGCGCCGCACTGCTCAGCGCCGCCTGAACTTCGGATTCGACGTCGATTGGCGCGCGGTCGCCGTCGGTCGGCAAGAAGCCGCCCGATTGGTGCGACCACAGCTTCGCGTAGTGCCCGCCCAAATGCAGCAGCTCGGCGTGCGTGCCCTGCTCGGCGATGCGGCCTTGCTCGAGCACGACGAGCCGGTCCATGCGCGCGATCGTCGACAGCCGGTGCGCGATCGCGATCACGGTCTTGCCCTGCATCAGCCCGAGCAACTGCTGCTGGATCGCGAGTTCGACCTCGCTGTCGAGCGCCGAGGTGGCCTCGTCGAGCACCAGGATCGGCGCGTCTTTGAGCACCACGCACGCGATCGCGACGCGTTGGCGCTGGCCGCCGCTCAGCTTGACGCCGCGCTCGCCCACATGCGCTTCGTAGCCGGTGCGGCCGTTCAGTCCGACAGGTCGAGGATGAATTCGTGCGCCTGCGCCGTCTTCGCCGCGGCGACGATTTCGTCGAGCGACGCATCCGGGCGGCCGTAGCCGATGTTCGAGGCGATCGAGCGGTGCAGCAACGAGGTGTCTTGCGTGACC
>JANMWQ010000730.1:0-1722 GCA_031394085.1 Rhizobacter sp.
GGGCTTGCGGCCGACGGCGAGCAGCAGGTGGCTGCCGGTGACTGCGCGCGCGGCGCCATCGGCCTCGAAGGCCACGCGCACCTGGTCGCCGTCGCGCGCCATCGCAAGGTGCTTCGCGTCGACGTGGACCGCGATGCCCTCGCCTTCGAGCATCGCGCGCACCGCCTCCGACACGTCGGCATCTTCACGCCCGATCAGCCGCGGGCCAGCCTCGATCACCGTGACAACGCTGCCGAAGCGCCGGTACATCTGAGCGAACTCCAGCCCGATGTAGCTGCCACCGACGATGACCAGGTGCGCGGGCAAAAAGTCGACCGCCATCATCGACGTGTTGGTGAGGTACGGCACGCCCGAGATGCCGGGCCAGTCGGGCACGCTCGCGCGGCCGCCGACGTTGATGAAGATCTTCGGTGCGCTCAGTTCGTCGTCACCGACACGCACGGTGTTCGGGCCGATGAAGCGGGCCTCGCCGCGGATCGAGGTCAACGTCTTGATGCCGCCGAGCCAGTCGGTGAGGCCGGCGACGGATTGATTCACGACCGCGTCCTTGCGCGCCTTGACCGCGCGCATGTCGACGCTCACCTCGCCGGCATGCACCCCGAACCTGCTCGCGTGGCGCGCGACATGCGCGACCCGCGCGCTCGCCACCAAAGTCTTGGTCGGAATGCAGCCGTCATTGACACACGTGCCGCCCAGATGCTCGCGCTCGATGAGCGCCACGGCCATGCCGCGCTCGGCAAAGCGCGATGCGAGAGGCGGGCCGGATTGCCCAGCGCCGATGACGATCACGTCGAACTTTTTCTGCATGGCGGCACCTGTTTGTGAAGCCGCCGACTCTACGCGCGCGCTGCGGCAATCAGATCGGCATACCGATCAAATCGTGGCCCTGCGTGCCGACGATCTTGACGCGCGTGAACTCTCCGACCTTGAGTGTCTTCGAGGCCTTCTCGGGCGGCAGCAGCTTGACGCTGCCGTCGATCTCGGGCGCATCGGCGTACGAGCGGCCGACTCCCCCCTTGCGGCCGAGTGCCGGCGCCGAATCGATCAGCACCTGCATCGTCGCGCCGACGCGTTTGGCGAGCTTGGCGGCCGAGACCGCCTCGGCTACGGCCATGAAGCGCGCGCGGCGCTCCTCGCGCAATTCGATCGGCAGCATGCCGGGCAGCGCGTTGGCGGTCGCGCCATTGACCGCCGAGTACGCGAACGCGCCAGCGCGGTCGATCTGCGCCTCTTTCATGAAATCGAGCAGGTGCTCGAA
This sequence comes from Rhizobacter sp., assembly GCA_031394085.1. Classification (GTDB taxonomy): domain Bacteria; phylum Pseudomonadota; class Gammaproteobacteria; order Burkholderiales; family Burkholderiaceae_C; genus LMDS01. The sequence continues at coordinate 1,259 of JANMWQ010000730.1, forward strand.
TTCGGCCTCGGTCTCGCCCGGAAAGCCGGCGATGAAGGTGCTGCGGATCACGATCTCGGGACAAGCCTCACGCCAGCGCTGCAGCCGCTCCAGATTCTTCTCGCCGTTGGCCGGCCGCTTCATGCGCTTGAGCACATCGGGGTGCGAATGCTGAAACGGCACATCGAGGTACGGGAGGATCGCGCCACTCGCCATCAACGGCAGGATCTGGTCGACGTGCGGGTACGGGTAGACGTAGTGCAGCCGCACCCACGCGCCGTGCCTCGCGGCCAGCTCGGCAAGCTTCTCGCACAGGTCGGTCATGTGGGTCTTGACCGGCCGGCCGTCCCAAAAGCCGGTGCGGAACTTCACGTCGACGCCATAAGCACTGGTGTCCTGGCTGATCACCAACAGTTCCTTCACGCCGGCCTCGAACAGGCGTTGCGCCTCACCGAGCACATCGCCGATCGGGCGTGAGACCAGGT
>JANMWQ010000741.1:0-7077 GCA_031394085.1 Rhizobacter sp.
ATGCACCGCTTCGGCTCCGACAAGCCCGATTTGCGCGTCAAGATGGAGTTCACCGAACTCACCGACGTGATGCGCGATGTCGACTTCAAAGTGTTCTCGGGCCCGGCGCTGATGGAGGGCGGCCGTGTTGTCGCGCTGCGCGTGCCGGGCGGTGCCGAGCTGACCCGCAGCGAGATCGATGCGTACACCGAGTTCGTCAAGATCTACGGCGCGAAGGGCCTGGCCTGGATCAAGGTCAACGACGCGGCGAAGGGCCGCGAGGGCTTGCAGTCGCCGGTCGTGAAGAACCTGCACGACGCTGCGCTCGCCGAGATCATCAAGCGCACCGAGGTGAAAGACGGCGACCTGCTGTTCTTCGGCGCCGACAAGGCCAAGGTCGTCAACGACGCGATCGGCGCGCTGCGCGTGAAGATCGGCCACAGCGATTTCGGCAAGGCCCGCCACCTCGCGCAGGGCGCCTGGGAGCCGCTGTGGGTGGTCGACTTTCCGATGTTCGAATACGACGAAGGCGGCCAGCGCTGGAGCGCGGTGCACCACCCGTTCACGAGCCCGAAAGACGGCCACGAAGACCTGCTCGAGACCAACCCCGGTGCGGCCATCTCGAAGGCCTACGACGTGGTGCTCAACGGCATCGAACTCGGCGGCGGCTCGGTGCGTATTCACCGCGAAGAAGTGCAGAGCAAGGTGTTTCGCGCGCTCAAGATCGACGCCGAGGAAGCACAGTTGAAGTTCGGCTTTCTGCTCGACGCGCTGCAGTACGGCGCGCCGCCGCATGGCGGCATCGCGATCGGCCTCGACCGCTTCGTGATGCTGATGACCGGCGCCGAATCGCTGCGCGACGTGATCGCGTTCCCGAAGACCCAGCGTGCGCAAGACCTGCTGACCAACGCGCCGAGCGCGGTCGACGAGAAGCAGTTGCGCGAGCTGCACATTCGGCTGCGCACGGTGCAGGGCGTCGGGGGCTGATTGGCTAGAATGGCTACTCCTTGATCCGCTGGAGTCGCCATGAATGTCACCGCCACCGAAGCCAAGAACCGGCTGGGGCACGTGCTGGAGCAGGCACAGACCAAGCCGGTGTTCATCGAGAAAGCCGGCCGGCGCCACAGCGTCGTGATGTCGGTCGCGCAGTACGACGCCTTGCTCGTGGCCAGCGGCGCCGAACCGCGCATCAAGTCGTCGAAAGAGTTCTACGGGCGCTACAAGGATTGGGTCGATGAGCAGAACCGTCATTTCGAGGAGCACGGTCTCTGGAACGAAGAACTGCGCACCTGGTGATGCAGCAGTACGACGTCTACGTCAATCCGAACCCTCGCTCGCGCGAGTCGGTGCCCTTCGTCGTCGACATTCAGAGCGGGTTCATCGACGTGCTGCGCACGCGGCTCACGATGCCGCTGTCGAGGGTCGGTGTCGACATTCCCGGTCTGCCGAAGCGGCTTCTGCCGCAGTTCGTCTTCGAAGGGCAAAGGCTCGCGCTGCATGCGCACGCTGCTGCGGGCATCGAGGCACGCTTGCTTCGTGATGCAGTCGGCTCGCTGGCCGATCACGCGGGCGAAATTCGCGATGCGCTCGACGCGGTGGTGAGCGGCCTTTGACTGACACCGCGGCAGCCCGCCCACCCAAGATTCCCGAATCCGTCCTGGTCGTGATCCACACCGCCGAGCTCGAGGTGCTGCTGATCGAGCGCGCCGACAAGGCCGGCTTCTGGCAAAGCGTGACCGGCTCGAAAGACGCGCTCGATGAACCGAACGCCATCACGGCGCAGCGCGAGGTCTTCGAGGAAACCGGCATCGCGCTCGGCTCGGCCGCGGTGCCGTTCGAGAACCTGCGCGACTGGCAGCTCAGCAATGTCTACGAAATCTATCCCGTCTGGCGCCACCGCTATGCTCCTGGCGTGACCCACAACACCGAACATGTCTTCGGTCTGCGCGTGCCGCGCGGCACGGCTGTCACGCTCAGCCCGCGCGAGCACACGGCGTTGGTCTGGCTGCCGTGGCGCGAGGCGGCCGACAAGTGCTTTTCGCCGTCCAACGCCGAGGCCATTCTGCAATTGCCGCGCTTTACCTGACACCCCGACCGATGCGCTCATCACCTGCGGCTCCCCACGTGCACAGCACCCAGCACCCCAGCCACGTGTTGCGGGTCGCGACCTACAACATCCACAAGGGCGTGCGCGGCGTCGGCCCGCGCAAGCGGCTCGAGATCCACAACCTCGCGCTCGGCATCGAGGCACTCGACACCGACCTCGTGTTCCTGCAGGAGGTGCGCGCGCTCAACCGCGCCGAGGCGAAGAAGTTTCCCGATACGCACCTGGGTTGGCCGCGCATGCCGCAGGCCGACTACCTCGCGCCCGAAGGCTACGAGGTCGCCTACCGCACCAACGCGACCACCACGCACGGCGAGCACGGCAACGCGCTGCTCTCGCGTTGGCCGCTCGGCGACATCGGGCACCACGATGTGTCTGACCACCGCTTCGAGCAGCGCGGTCTGCTGCACGTGCCGGTGCACTGGAACGGCGTGCTGGTGCACGCGATCGTTGCGCACTTCGGCTTGATCCATTCGAGCCGGGTGCGGCAAGTCGAGCGGCTGGCCAAGTTCATCGAGGCCGAGGTGCCGCCGAACGAGCTGCTGATCGTTGCCGGCGACTTCAACGACTGGGGCGCCAAGCTCGACGCGCCGATGCGCGGCTTCGGCCTGCACCGCGCGAGCGTGCCCGGCGATCCGCCGGCGCGCTACAACACGTTTCCATCGCGCCTGCCGGTGTTGTCGATGGACCGCATCTACCTGCGCGGCCTGCAGTGCCTGTCGACTTCGGTGCCGCGCGGCGCCGCCTGGGCGCGGATGTCGGATCACTTGCCGCTGGTCGCCGAACTCGCGCTCGAATGAACGCGGGATCGCGCGCCGGCGCGCCTCCCCACTCCCGCGCGCTGCGGCCCGATCACCGACTGCGGTTGTTGAAGGGCGGCGAGGCGTTCTTCGCGCAGCTGATCGAGGCGATCGCGGGCGCGCGCGCCGAGGTGCTGCTCGAAACCTACATCTTCGACTTCGAGCGCTCGGCCGCGACCGTTGCCGCCGCCATCGAAGCGGCGGCCCGGCGCGGCGTGCGTGTGCAGGTCATCGTCGACGGCGTCGGCACCGGCGACGTTCCGGCCGCGTGGCAGCAGCGTTGGCGAGCAGCGGGCGTGCATTGGCGCGTGTTCAACCCGGCGCAGGGTTGGCGCCTGTTGCTGCCCAAGCGCTGGCGCCGCCTGCACCGCAAGTTGTGCGTGGTCGATGGCCGCGTCGGTTTTTGCGGCGGCATCAACCTGCTCGACGACTACTTCGATCCCAACCACGGAACACTCGAGCAGCCGCGCTTCGACTTCTCGGTGCGTGTCGAAGGCCCGCTCGTGGCCGACATGCACGACACGATGACGCGGCTGTGGGCGCGCCTGCAGGTCGCGCGCGAAGCGCGCCAGCGCGACTTCGGCAGCGCGCTGCAGGCCGTGCTCGACGCGGCGCAGGCCGGCACCGACATGGCCGACGAAGGCATGAAGGGCGATGTGCTTCCGCCGCCGACGCAAGCCGCCGGGCAGGGCGCGCTCGCCACGCTGGTGCTGCGCGACAACGTGCGCTTTCGGCGCAGCATCGAGGGCAACTACCGGATCGCGATCGGCCTGGCGCAAACCGAGATCCTGATCGCCAACGCGTACTTCATTCCGGGCGTGCAGCTGCAGCGCGCGCTGCTGCGGGCGGCCCGGCGCGGCGTGCGCATCACACTGCTGCTGCAGGGGCGCTACGAATACTTCATGCAGTACCACGCGAGCCGCGCGGTCTACGCGGTGATGCTCGAGGCCGGCATCGAGATCATCGAATACGAGGCGAGCTTTCTGCACGCCAAGGTCGCGGTGATGGATGGGCGCAGCACCGGTGGCGCTGCGCTGGCGACCGTCGGCTCGTCGAACCTCGACCCGCTGAGCCTTCTGCTCGCGCGTGAGGCCAACATCTTCGTGCGCGACGATGCGTTCGCGGCCGAGTTGCGCGGGCACCTGATGGAGGCGATCGCGAAGGGCCGACGCGTCGCGCCCGATGCGGTCCCGCGCTGGTCCGCGGTTTCTCGCGGGATGAGTTGGTTGGCGTACGCGGCGATGCGTGCGCTGGTGTTCGTCGCGGGCAAGCGGTACTGATCGATCGAACGGTCAGCCGATCAGGCCGGTCGGGTCGGCGCCGAACCGGTTCGTGCCGATCGTGCCGCGCATCAGGCCGTTGGCGACCAGCGTCCACAGCACGCCGATCAGCGGGATCAGGTAGACCAGCGCCCACCAGCCGGCTTTGTCGCGGTCGTGCCAGCGCTTGACGCTGACGGCAGCGCACGGCCAGACCAGCAGCACGGTCGTCAGCAGCTCAGCGCGGCGCTCCGAGACGCCGACGATGCCGAGCAGCAGCTCGGCCATCAGCGAGACCAGCAGCGGCCCGAGCACGCCGTAGAGCCAGAACACCTTGCGCGGCACGCGGCCGCGAAAGCTGAACAGGATCTGCGGCACCGGCATCGGGTCGTCGAAAGGCGAGCGGGCGGTGGGGGTCGGCGCGGTGAGCGTGTTCATGCGGTTCGTCGGGTGCTGCGCGTCAGGGTGCGCCGACCACCATCGTAGGCCATCGCCGCGTCGCGGCCACAGCGCGCGCGCCGGCCGCTACGATGGCGCATGACCCTCCCCGATGACCTCGTCGTGCTGCGCCCCGAAGGCCTGTACTGCCCACCGGGCAACTTCTACATCGACCCGTGGCGGCCGGTCGATCGCGCCGTCGTCACGCACGCGCACGCCGACCACGCGCGCACGGGCCATGCACATTACCTCGCGGCTGCGCCGGGCGAAGGCGTGATGCGCGCGCGGCTCGGCGCGATCGATCTGCAAACGCTGGCCTACGGCGAGGTCGTCGATCATTTCGGCGTGCGCTTGTCGCTGCACCCGGCCGGCCACGTGCTCGGCTCGGCGCAGGTGCGGCTGGAGCACCGCGGTCGGGTCTGGGTCGCCTCGGGCGACTACTTCGTCGCCGGCGCCGTCGACGACCCGCGTGAGGGCAACACGACCTGCGCGCCCTTCGAGCCGGTGCGCTGCGATTGCTTCATCACCGAGAGCACCTTCGGCCTGCCGATCTACCGCTGGGCGCCGCAGCGCGAACTCTTTGCCGACATCGACCGCTGGTGGGCCACCAACGCCGCCGCCGGCCGCGCCAGCCTGCTGCTCGGCTACAGCTTCGGCAAGGCGCAGCGGATTCTCGCGGGTGTGGATGCATCGATCGGGCCGATCGTCGTGCACGGCGCGGTCGAGCCGCTGAACCGGGCGTATCGCGCGGCCGGTGTCGCGTTGCCGCACACGAGGCTCGTCACCGAAGTCACCGACAAGGCCGACCTGAAACGCGCGCTCGTGATCGCGCCGCCCTCGGTACAAAACTCGGCCTGGACCAAACGCTTCGGCGACCACAGCGACGCGTTCGCGAGCGGCTGGATGCAGCTGCGCGGCGCGCGCCGGCGGCGTTCGGTCGATCGCGGCTTCGTGCTCAGCGACCATGCCGACTGGCCCGGCCTGCAACGAGCGATCGGCGCGACGGGTGCGCAGCGCGTGATCGTCACGCACGGCTACGAGAGCGTGATGGTGCGCTGGCTCACCGAGCAGGGGTTGGAGGCGGGCGCGTTCAGCACCGAGTACGGCGACGAGCAGGAAGAGCGTGAGGACGCCGGCGCCGCGGCGCGCGAACCCTCGAGCGCATCCGTCATGGCGCCCGAGGCCGGCGCGTGAGGGCGTTCGCGCAACTCTTCAACGAACTCGATGCGAGTACCGCGACCGGCGCAAAGGTCGATGCGCTCAAGCGCTACTTCGCCTGCGCCGCGCCCGCCGATGCCGCCTGGGCGGTCTATTTTCTCGCCGGCGGCAAGCCGCGCCAGGTGGTGCCGACCGCGCTGCTGCGCGCGCTCGCGTGCGAGCGCGCCGGCATCGCGCCGTGGCTGTTCGAGGAGGCGTACCAGGCGGTCGGTGACCTGGCCGAAACGATCGCGCACGTGCTGCCGCCAGCGGCTGCGTTGAGCGATGTCGGCCTCGCGGTCTGGGTCGAGCAGCGGCTGCTGCCGCTGCGCGGCACCGAGCCGGTCGAGCAGGCCGAGCGCATCGCGCGCTACTGGGACGAGCTCGACGCTGCCGGCCGCTTTTTGCTGACCAAGCTGATCGGCGGCGGCTTTCGGGTCGGTGTCAGCAAACTGTTGGTGCAGCGTGCACTCGGCGAGGTCGCCTCGCTCGACGCGAAGCTGATCGCGCAACGCATGATGGGCTACACCGACGCGAAGCAGACGCCCGATGCCGCGCGCTACCAGGCGCTGCTGTCGCACACCAGCAGTGGCCCGGCCGAGGCCGGCCAGCCGTACCCGTTTTTCCTCGCGCACCCGCTCGAGGCAAAGCTCGCCGAGTTCGACGCCAAGCTCGGCCCGCCCGCCGACTGGCTCGTCGAGTGGAAGTACGACGGCATCCGCGCGCAGGTCGTCAAGCGCGCAGGCGGCGTGTGGATCTGGTCGCGTGGCGAAGAGCTGGTGACCGAGCGCTTCCCGGAGGTTGTCGCGCTCGCCGCACAGTTGCCCGACGGCACCGTGCTCGACGGCGAGATCGTCGTGTGGAAAGACGGCGCGCCCGCGGCCTTCAACCTGCTGCAGCAGCGCATCGGCCGCAAGACGCTGAACAAAAAAGTGCTTGCCGACGCGCCGTGCAGCTTCATCGCCTACGACCTGCTGGAGTGGGCAGGTGTCGACCAGCGCGAGCAGCCGCAGTCGGTGCGTCGGCCGCTGCTTGAAGCGGCGGTGCGCGCGGTCGTCGGCATGCACCTGTCGCCCACAGAAGCGCGCGCGAGCTGGGCCGAACTTGCCGCGTTGCGCGAGTCGTCGCGCGAGCGCGGCGTCGAAGGCTTCATGCTCAAGCACCGCGCCGCGCGCTATGGCACCGGCCGAAGGAAACAGGACGATTTGGTGGGTGGCACCTGGTGGAAGTGGAAGATCGACCCGCTCACCGCCGACGCTGTGCTGATCTACGCGCAGGCCGGCCACGGCCGCCGCGCGAG